>JAAWLY010000041.1 GCA_022798155.1 Lawsonibacter sp.
CTGCATCCAGGGAAAATCCCGGCCCGCGCCGTGGATGTGCCGCCAGGGGGCGCCCTCGTAGCACTCCTTGGCGATGAAGTCCACCATCTTCTGGTTCATCACCTCGGCCCCCAACGAGCCCCAGTAGGACAGCAGCAGGGGCCGGTCATCAGAAAAGCCCAGCTTGGCCCGGGCCTGCGCCCGGCTGTACCGGAAGAAGTCCCCACGGACGGGGGTACCGGTGACCACCACCTTGTCTGGATTGTCGTAGTGCTCCCGGCTCTCCTCAAAGCCCACCATCACCCGGTCCACCACCTTGGACAGGGCCTTGGTGGTCAGGCCGGGGACGGCGTTGGACTCGTGGACGGCGGTGGGAATGCCCCGCCGGGCCGCCTCGTTGACTACGGGGTAGGAGGCGTAGCCCCCGGTGCCCACCACCAGGTCGGGCTTAAAGTCGTCCAGGATGGCCTGGGCCTGCTTTTTGGACTTCTGCATGTTTATCAGCGTGCCCAGGTTGTGGGCGATGTCGGCGGGGGCGAAGGAGCGGTGGAAATTGGTGATGGTGACTGAGCGGATCTGGTAGCCCTCCTTGGGCACCAGCTTGTTCTCCATGCCGCCGTCCGCCCCCACGAAGAGACAGCGGCAGCCGGGGTGCTTCTCCTGAAAAATGTGGGCCAGAGCCACCGCCGGGTTTACGTGGCCGGCGGTGCCGCCGCAGGTAAAGAGTACGTTCATATCTAACACCTCTCACATGGGAATAGAGCTCTCTTTTGTAGGGGCGCATATTATGCGTCCGCCAGTTACGCATCTGCTCTATACGGGCGGATATTATCCGCCCGTATAGAAGTCAATCCTTCCTTGGGGCCGGTATCTGTCGGGAAATACTTAGTATCATGCCCATCTCCGCCAATTGTATCATCAGCGCGGTGCCGCCGTAGCTGAAGAAGGGCAGGGAGATTCCCGTGTTGGGGATCAGGCCGGTGACCACCCCGATGTTCAAAAACACCTGGGCGGCCAGCAGGGTGATAATGCCCACGATGACCAGCGTCCCGAATTTGTCCCGGGCGTGCAGGGCGATCCAGTACCCCCGCAGGATGAGCAGGGCAAAGAGCAGTAAGATAAGACAGGCTCCCACAAATCCCAGCTCCTCCACCGTGATGGAGAAGATCATATCGTTCTCCGGCTCGGGGACGAAGCCGTATTTCTGGTTGCTCTCTCCCAGTCCCCGGCCCAGCAGGCCGCCGGAGGCCAGGGAGTACATCCCCTGGCGGAACTGGAAGCCCTCGTGCTGGGGGTCGGCGGACCAGGGGTCCAGCCAGAGGGCGATTTTCACCTTGACGTAGTTTGTGAGCAGATACATCAGTCCCACCATGGCCGCGCCGGCGCCCCCCAGGCCGATGAACCACCACAGGCTGATGCCGGACACCAGCAGCACCGCCGCGGCCCCCACCGCCGCCAGAAGGGCGCCGGACACATGGGGCTCAAAGACGATCAGGCCCAGCACCACCACCAGCACTACCCCGTAGGGCACCAGCTCCAGAAAGCCGATTTTCTCCAGCCAGTTCAGCATCCGGCCTGTGCCGGTGCGTTTGGTGAAGCGCAGCTTCTTTTCTGTGTCCCGCTTGCACAGCCGGGCGGCGAAGAACAGCACCAGCGCCACCTTGGCGATCTCCGAGGGCTGGTAGGTGGGGCCGGCCACCAGAAACAGGTTTAACCAGCGGCGCACATTGTTGATGGGGGCGTTCAGCCCGGGGATGTAGCAGAGGATCAGCAGAACGATGGACACCATCAGCGCCAGGGGGGCCATCCAGCGGAAATGCTGGTAGTTGATGCGGGAGATGATGTACATGACCACCAGTCCCGCCGCCGCGAAAGCGGCCTGCCTGATGATGTAGAAGTAGGGGTTGTTGTTCACCGGGGGCTTGGAGTCCCGGAAGGCGGTGTAGTAGGAGGCGGAGAAGAGCATAATCAGCCCGATGCCCAGCAGCATCAGCACCAGCATGAGAAAGGGCAGATCCAGCGGCCCCCGGGCCAGCTGCTCCTCCATGGTTAAATCACGTTTTGCTTTGCGGGCCAAAGGATGGGCCTCCTTTCAGTGCTGGTTTTAAAGGCTCCTCTGGCAAAGGAGGCTTTGCCGCCTTCGGGCGGGATTTTTACATGGGATACCGGTACATGACCCCCAAAAAGCCCAGGCAGCACAGGACCAGGGTGACGCCGGAAAAGACGCAGAACAGCTTGGTCTCGCTCCAGCCGCCCATCTCCAGGTGGTGGTGGAGGGGGGCCATGCGGAAAAACCGCTTGCCGTGGGTCTTTTTAAAATAGACCACTTGGATGATGTCAGACAGCACCTCGGCCACATAGACCAGGCCGATCACGGGGATAACCAGGGGGATATCCAGGGCAAAGGCCAGGCCGCACACCATCCCCCCCAGGAAGAGGGAGCCGGTGTCGCCCATAAAGACCTTGGCGGGGTGGAAGTTATAAATCAGGAAAGCGGCCAGGCCCCCCGCCAGGGCGGCGGAGAGGATGGCCAGGTCATATTTGCCGAACCAGGCGGACACCGCCATATAGAACAGGGCCACGGGGATAGTGACGCCGGTGGCCAGGCCGTCGATGCCGTCGGTGAGGTTGACGGCGTTTACCGTGCCCACCATGACAAAGGCGGCAAAGACCATGTACACCACCCAGGGCAGGATGATCTCTCCCCCCAGGAAGGGGATAAAGAGGTTAGGGGTGAGGTAGCCCTCCCCCCGCATCAGCACGGTGAAGGCGATGGCCGCCGCCAGCTGGAGCAGAAATTTTTGGGCGGCGGTGAGGCCCTCGTTGGCGTGGTGGCGCAGCTTTTGAAAGTCGTCCACCATGCCGATGATCCCAAAGACCAGGGCGAAGAGGAACACATACAGGTGGTTGTAGTTTCCCGTCTTCAGTTCCTCCCATCCGGCCACCACCACGGCCACGCCGGTGGCCAGGATGAACATAATCCCCCCCATAGTGGGGGTGCCCTGCTTGGCCATGTGCCAGGTGGGGCCGTCCTCCCGGATGGACTGTCCGGCCTTCAGCCGCCGCAGCAGGGGAATCAAAATTTGACCCACAATGGCGGCCACGCCGAAGGCCACGATGAAGCTGAGGATGAATGTCATATCTGGAACCCTCCCGGTTTTTCTCTTTTGTCTCCCCCGCAGGGGCAGTCACCCGCGAAGCGGATAACAGGGGGATTCCGGTTGATTGGAGCGTTTCTCTTATTCGGAATCCCTCCGCCACCGGGCTGCGCCCGGCGGCCCTCCCCCTCTTTTTGGCAAAAGGGGCTTTTCCTGCTTTTCATGTATTGCGAAATTGAAGCAATGTATCATACCATATCCGCCGGAATTTTTCCAGTCATTTTTTGTCTGCTGTCCGCCTGCCGGAACCAATCCGCGATAATTTCCCGCTCGTCCAGGTGACGCTGCACGCCGTTGATCTCCTGATAGGTCTCATGTCCCTTGCCCGCCAGGACAATCACGTCTCCGGGATTCCCCTGTTCCAGGGCCCAGGCGATGGCGGCCGCCCGGTCGGGCTCCACATGGAGGAGGGCCCCCTCGCCGCCGGACATGCCGGCCAGGATATCGCCGATGATGGCCTGGGGGTCCTCGGTGCGGGGGTTGTCGGAGGTGACCACCGCCACGTCGGCCAGCTCCTGGACGATGGCTCCCATGACGGGGCGCTTGGTTTTGTCCCGGTCGCCGCCGCAGCCAAAGAGGCAGAACAGCCGTCCCGCGGTAAAATCCCGAGCGGTGGTGAGGATGTTCTCCAGGGCGTTGGGGCTGTGGGCATAGTCGATGATAACGGTATAGGCCCTGGGGACGGGGACCACCTCCACCCGGCCCTTTACCCCGTGGACGGCGGGCATGACCCGGGCCATCTCCTTCAGCTCCAGCCCCAGGCACAGCCCGGCGGCCAGGGCGGCCAGGGCGTTGTAGATGGAAAAGCCCCCGGGGATCGGCAGGTGAATCCGGGCCAGCTGGCCCAGGGTGAGGGCCTCAAACTCCACATGGCTGGGGAAGAGGCGGAGGTTTTTGGCGGTGAGATCGGCCCCGTCCTTGTTCTCTGAGTAGGTAAAGACAGGACAGTTTACCCGCTCCCGGTACCACCGCCCCGCCGGATCGTCCAGATTGAGGACGGCGGTTTTGCACTGGTCAAAGAGCAGCCCCTTGGCCGCCCGGTACTCCTCCATGGTGTGGTGGTAGTCCAGGTGGTCCTGGGTCAGGTTGGTGAACACGGCCGCGTGGAAGGTCAGCCCCGCCGTGCGGTGCTGGACCAGGGCGTGGGAAGAGACCTCCATCACCACATGGGTACACCCCTCGTCCGCCATCCGGCGCAGCAGGGACTGGAGTTCGTAGCTCTCCGGGGTGGTGCGGTGGGCGGGAAGCTCCTCTCCCCCGATCATGTTCCGGTTGGTGCCGATGAGCCCTACCTTGGCCCCGGCGGACCGCTCCAGCAGCTCTTTCAGCAGGCTGGTGGTGGTGGTTTTGCCGTTGGTGCCGGTCACGGCGGCCAGGACCATGGCCTCTCCAGGCCGGCCGAACCAGTTGGCGGAGATCAGGGCCAGGGCCAGGCGGCTGTCCGCCGTGACCAGCCAGGGGCCGGGCGTCTCCGGGGCGCGCTGGCACAAAACGGCAGCCGCCCCCTTGTCCACAGCGGTCTGGATGTACAGGTGGCCGTCGGTTTTGTCGCCGGACAGGGCCACGAAGAGGGCGCCGGGCTGGATGGTTCGGGTGTCGTAGGATATGGAAGAAATTTCCATATCCAGGCCGGGAATCTCCCCCGCGAGAGGGACGCCGGCCAAAAGCTCGCGCAGTTTCATGGTGTCACCCCTCACGGGTGGAGTTTTATTCTTTATAGGTTTGCTGGTTCTCTGGAAAAGGGAGGCTTTGACGCCTGCGGACGGGACGAGGGACTTCCTACCCCGTATACCCGTCCTCCACCTGGTTGAAGAACCTCACATCCACCACGGTGCCGGTGACGGCGGCCACGCCGCCGGCGATGCTCTGGCTCTCAGCGGTGGTGGTGTTGCCGTAATAGACCGAGGCGCCGGAGGCCTTCATGAAGAAGCCGGCCTCCTCCAGGGCCTGTTTGGCGTTTTCATAGGTCATGCCGATGACGTTGGGGACGGTGTTGCTGGCCTCCGGGGCGGAGCTGCCCAAGTAGAGGATGACGGTGGACCCGCCGGGAATTTTGGTGCCGGCAGCGGGAACCTGCCGGGAGACGGTGTCCCCCTCGCCGACGGTACGGTATCTCAGGTTGACCCGGGACAGATTGTCCTCCGCCTTGGGGACGCTGACGCCGGTGACCTTGGGCATAGACACGTCGGCCGCGGCGGCCTCTTCGGCGGAGTAGGTCTTTTCGATCCCCAGGTAGTCCAGAATCTGGGCGATGAGGGGGCCGGCCTTTTTGGCGGCCATGTTGCCGCCGCTGATGTAGACGCCGCTGGGGCCGTAGTTGCTCCCCGGCTCCGCAACCTGGGGGTGGTCATAGGCCAGCAGGACGATCACCTGGGGGTCGTCGGCGGGGGCGTAGCCCATGAAGGAGACGATATAGTGGTCTGTATCCTTGGTTCCCACCTCAGAGGTTCCGGTCTTGCCGCCGATGCGGTAACCGGCCACATAGCCGTTGTTGCCGCTGCCCTTGGCCACCACCTGCTCCAGGATGTCGGCGGCACGCTGGCTGGTCTGCTTGCTGACCACCTGCCGGACCACCTCGGGCTGGGTATTCTGGACCACGGTGCCGTCCTGGGTGCTCACCGACTGGACCACATAGGGCTTTACCAGGTTGCCCCCGTTGATGACGGCGGAGAAGCCGCAGATCATCTGGAGGGGGGTGATCTCAAAGCGCTGGCCGAAGGAGGCCACCGCCAGGTCCACGTTGCTCATCTCCTCCCGGCTCCAGACGGCGCCGGCCAGGCTGGCCTCGCCGGGCAGGTCGATGCCGGTTTTCTCCAGCATTCCGAAAGCCTCGAAGTAATCGTAGAACTTTTGTACCCCCAGCCGGCCGCCGATCTCGATAAAGGCGGGGTTGCAGGAGTTGGCTACCGCCTTGGCCAGGTCCTGGTCCTTGTGTCCTCTTGTGTTGGAGCAGTTGATGGGCTTGGGGTAGCCGGGCACGTCGGCGTGGCCGGAGCAGAAGAAGTGGTCGCTCTCCTTGACCACCCCCTCTTCCAGGGCGGCGGCCAGCACGATGGCCTTGAACACAGAGCCCGGCTCATACCGGGAGTCGATGGCCTTGCTGCGCCACTGGGTATTCACCGCGTCGGAGTAGGCCTGGGCCTCCGCTTTTTCCATTAGCTGGCTGTCGGTGAGGTTTTCGGTGTTGTTGGCCTTCAGTTTGTCATAGATGGCGGCGATGTCCTCCTCCAGGCCGCTGAGCAGATCCTCGTTGATGATCTGGGAGTAGTTGTTGGGGTCAAAATCGGGGGAGCTGGCGATGCCGTAGATGGCTCCCGTTTTGGGATTCATGGCGATGGCGAAGGCCCCATCCTGGACATCGAAGTCCTTGATCCCCTCCTCCAGCGTCTTCTCCAGATAGGACTGGATGGTGGTGTCGATGGTCAGGGTCAGGTTGTAGCCGTTGATGGCGTCCATATACTCGGAGTAAGCGTTGTAGCGGGCGGTGCCGCCGGCGGTCTTGGTGGTGCTCACCCGGCCGGCGGTGCCCTCCAGCATGTCGTTATAGGCCGCCTCGATGCCATAGGCGCCCCCCTCGGAGTTGACAAAGCCCAGGGCCTGGGCGGCCAGGCTGGAGTAGGGGTAGTAGCGCTTGGTGTCCGGGATGAGGTAGAGGGAGTTGGCGGTCTTGTTTTCCGACATGTACTGGCGCAGGACCTCGGCCTCCTCCTCCTCAATGTTCTTTTTGATGACCCGGTAGGCCTTTGTGGTGGCGTTGACGTGGTTGACAAGCTCCTGGCGGTCCAGGCCGGGGATAAGGTCCATCAGGTCGTTGACGATTTTTTCCTGTGCGGCGCTGATGTGGGCCTGATAGACCGCGTTGTCCAGGACATTGCCCTCCTCGTCCTTGTTGGGGACGTTTGCAATCAGGTCCCGGGGGGACAGGATCAGCTGATACACGGTGGAGGACATAGCCATAATCTTGCCGTTCCGGTCGTAGATGTTGCCCCGCTGGGCGGAGATCTCATATTCCAGGCGCTGCTGGTCGCTGGCCTTGCGCTGGTATTCGTCGTGGTGGACGATGGCGATGTCCCACAGTTTCCAGACCAGGGGGACAAACATGAGGATGCCGCATGCCGCCATTAGAAACAGGGTGCGGTGGAAGATGGACCGCTTGGAGTGGGTGCCGCGGGTTCCGCCTATGGAGGGCAGCCCGCCCCGGGATGAGGGATATTTCGGCGTGTTTCCCATAGAAAATGGCTCCTTTCAGGGAAAAAGGCGCAAGAAAGCTTCTTTCTTGCGCCCGTGTCTCTCTTGTGGCCCGCTAAGGTCCATGTTTGCCGGGTGAGCTTGTGCGCGGTGACCCGCCGGCTTTTATGGGGTGTGTCCGGAAATTGACTGCCCGCTCCGTGCGGAGGCGGGTACGCTCTCACTATATGGCCGGCTCAGCGGAAATATTCTAAAATCCCGCCGAAAAGCTCCTTGACTCCCTCGGTCAGGCTTTGAAGGCCGGCGTTCAGCTCGGTCTCCTGATAGAGGGTAACGGTGTCGGGGGCGGACAGGTCGATGTATACCACTTGGTCGCTGGTGGGGCGGACCATGGTGTCGCCCACCGCCTCCTGGATGGTGGCCAGGTCAAAGACCTTTTCATACTGGGCGGTAAGGGTGGTGTTTCGGTTTTGAAGGTCGGCCAGCTCCTGGCGCAGGCCCACCATCTCGTCGTTGGCCACGGTCAGCTTGACGTAGCTTGTAATCAGCATGGCGGCGAAGAGGGCCACGGCCAGAAAGCTGATAACGGCGAAAGGGGCCACCTGTCCCGCCTCCCGGACCTGGACCTGGGCCCGCTCCTGGCGGCGGACCTGTTCCTGGCGCTTGGGCTGGGGGACCGGGGCGCGGCGGAGCACCTCCTCCCGCCGGGGGGTGCGGACTGCGCTGCCCTCATAGGCTGGGGCGTAAGCCACACTGCCATAGGTGCGGTATTCAGCTGTATTCCGGCGGCGGGTTGTGGCCATGGCGGGTTCTCCTTCTCTATCGGTAATAGGGGCCTCTCTTTCAAAGAGGGGGCTTTAATTTCTCTGCAATTCTCAGCTTGGCGCTGCGGGCCCGGGGGTTTTCCTCAATCTCGGCCTCGCTGGGAAGAATGGGTTTTCGGTTGACCAGTTTTACGTCCGGCGTTTTGCCGCAGACGCACACGGGGAAGTCGGGGGGGCAGGTGCACCCCTTGGCAAAGCCGGTCAGGCCGGTTTTCACAATGCGGTCCTCCAGGGAGTGGAAGGTGATAACGGCCAGCCGCCCGCCCAGGTTCAGCCGGGGAACCGCCCGCTGGAGCATCCGCTCCACGCAGGCCAGCTCGTCGTTGACGGCGATGCGGATGGCCTGGAAGGTGCGCTTGGCGGGGTGCTGCTTTTCCCGCAGGGCCTTGGCTGGCATGGCGCTTTTGATGACCTCCACCAGCTCCAGGGTGGTGGTAATGGGCCTGTCCGCACGGCGGCGGAGGATGGCCCCGGCAATCTGGGGGGCGTAGCGCTCCTCGCCATACCGGGAGATGACCCGACGCAGCTCCTCCTGGGGCCAGGTGTTGACCACGGCGGCGGCGGTAATCCCCTCCGCCCGGTCCATGCGCATGTCCAGGGGGGCGTCGGCCATATAGGAGAAGCCCCGGCTGCCGTCGTCCAGCTGGGGGGAGGACACCCCCAGGTCAAAGAGCATCCCGTCCACCCCGGGCAGGGACAGCTTGTCCAAAATCTGGTCCACCTGGTCGAAGTTGCTGTGAACCAGTTCTACTTTGTCCATCCAAGGGGCCAGCCGCTCTTGGGCGGCGTCCAGGGCCGCCTGGTCCCGGTCCACGCAGATGAGCCGGCCGGTGGTGAGCCGCCGTACAATCTGTTCGCTGTGGCCGGCCCGGCCCAGGGTGCCGTCCAGGTAGACCCCGCCGGGGCGGATGTTCAGCCCCTGGATACACTCATTCAGCAGGACGGGGCGGTGGGTAAACTCACTCATACCTTAAAACCCCAGCTCGGCCATACAGGCGGCCATCTTCTCGGGGGTCATCTCTTCCTCCTCCTGGGCGCTCCAGGCGGCCGCCGACCAGATTTCTGCCCGGTCGTGAACGCCGATAATCACAACGTCCTTTTCCAGCCCGGCGTATTTGCGCAGTTTTTGGGGAATGACAATGCGGCCCTGGCTGTCTGGCTCGCACTTGGCGGCGTTGGCGAACAGGGGGCGCATGGCTTTGGATTGGCTCATAGGCAGAGAGGCAAACTTCTCGGTGAAGCGGTCCCAGGTGGACTGGGGGTAGATGGCCAAGCAGGCGTCTACGCCCATGGCCAGATAGAAGGCAGCTCCCAGCTCTTCCCGGAGCTTGGCGGGGATGAACAGCCGGCCCTTGGCGTCGATGCCATGCTCGTATGTGCCGGTCACGTCTGCTCACCTCTCCTCCACTTCAATGGATTTTCTAGGGATTTTACTCCATTTCACTCCACCTTGGTTTTCAGTATAAGGCTTGTTGACATAAAAATCAAGGAATTTTTTCTCGCATTTTTGTTCTAAAAACTATATTTTTCGCCAAAAACTTGCGTTTCCAGAAGATAAAACATGCGTTCCAGTTTTGGAGGGAGAGCAGAAAAAGAGAAAATCGGCACAAGATGTGCGGCTTTTCTTGGAACAAACTCCCCATATCTTGTACCGGCCGATTTCGACACCGCGAAGCCGCCGGGGAAGGCCAAAAGAAAAAGGTGAAAAAAAGTGCTGAAAAAATTTTTAAAGGGGAAAAGTCCTTTTCCTGTCGAAGGAGACGTGCTATACTGTATCATGCTGTATCAGTTTGAAAACATCCTTAGGAGGTAGCGCTATGCTGTATTCAAATTGGGACGAACTGGAAAAGACCTGTCTGTCCTGCCAGAGGTGCGCCCTGGCAGACACCAGGCACAACGTGGTTTTTGGCACCGGGCCTCGGGACGCTGAGGTCATGTGCATCGGCGAGGGTCCCGGAGAGAACGAGGACCTGCAGGGGCTGCCCTTTGTGGGCCGGGGGGGCAAGCTGCTGGACGACATGCTGGAGATGGTGGACCTGAGCCGGGAGAAAAACGTGTACATCGCCAATATGGTCAAGTGCCGCCCGCCCCAGAACCGGGACCCGCTGAATACCGAGCAGGAGGCCTGCATCGACTACCTGCGCAGTCAGGTGGCCCTGATCCGGCCCAAGATCATCATCTGCCTGGGCCGCATCGCCGCCTGCAAGCTGATTAAGGAGGATTTTAAAATCACCCGGGAGCATGGGCAGTGGTTTGAAAAAAACGACGTGTGGATGACCGCCCTGTTCCACCCCGCCGCCATCCTCCGGGACCCCCGCCGCCGTCCCGAGACCTTCGAGGACCTGAAGGCAATCCAGGCAAAAATCCGGGAGGTCTGCGACCACACCTATTGATGTATCTTTTTCCCCGTCCGGGCCATACTATCCCTGAGGTGATCGTATGGATTTGAATATGAACGCGGCGGTAACATTTGGAGAGCTGCTGCAAAAGAACCCCCAGGCCTCTGCCTTCTATGACCGCTGTACCCCGGAGCAGCGCAATGCCATTTTGCTCCAGCTGGGCCAGATGAACAGCCAGTCCCAGCTGCGGGCCTTTGTGGATAACCTGCCCAGCGCGTCCCTATAGACGCAGACCGCCCGCCCCAAAAGGGGCGGGCGGCGCTGTTTTTACCCCCAGCCACCGGTGAATTTGGGCTGGCAGTCGGTGTCCTGGACCACAAAGATCTCATACAGGTGGGACAGCGCGTCCCAGGTGGCGGTGTCCAGGCAGCCGGTTTCGGGCAGGCCGGCCGCCTTTTGCAGCCAGCGGATGTTGCCCGCTGAGACCGGTCCGTTGCAGCCATCCGCCTCACAGGTGGTGATTCCCTCAAACTGCTTGGCCAGGATGTCGAACATGGTCTGGGGTACAATCAAATACTCCTTGGTCTCCCCCTCGTGGACCTGAATCCCTTCGGAGGGAAAAATCCGGATGGCCCGGGAGTAGCTGGTCCTGGCCTGTTGGGCCAGCCACGCGTCCCGAATAGCGTTCCAGGTGGCCTGGTCCACAATTCCGGTGACAGGCAGCCCTGTCTCCCGCTGAAAGCGCATCACCGCCTCCAGAGTGCGCTCGCCGAACACGCCGTCTACCACCAGCTGGGGCAGAAATTGATAGGTCGCCGACAGCTGCCGCAGCATATACTGTAAGCTGCTCACCGGTTTGGCCAGCATCTCCCGCTCCAGCAGCTCCTGACCCAGATTGACATTCATACGCCCACTCCTCTCTGTCCGCTTTTCTGGCCGTCCTTCTGGCCCGGGTGCAGGGGGCTGCCCTGGTACTGGCCCAGCCGGGGGGTGTCCGACCAGCGGTCCTCCGCCGGCCCGGGAACCGCCGCCATCACGGGGACAGCGTCCACGCCCAGAGACTGTGCCCGCACCGTATCCCGGCTGAGGGAGTAGCTGGCGGTGGCAAAGCTGTCATAGATGGAGTTCCAGGTCCTCTCGTCCACCAGCCCGTTGGGGGTAATGCCCGCCCAATTTTGATAGGTGCGCACCGCCCGGCCGGTAACAGGGCCGAACTGCCCGTCTATCGCCGGGGCGTACAGGGTATCAGAAAATTGGGCCAGCAGAGACAGCATATACTGCAAAACCTCCACCTCCGCGCCTGAGTCCCCCTCCTCCAGATTTCCGGGGAACTGGAACTGGACGGCGTAAAAGGTCTGGCCCATGCTCACCAGCTCAGCCAGCTGAAGCACCCCCACATAGAGGTACACCATCTTATACCAGGTGGCCTTGCCCACCACCCCGTCCACCGCCAGGTTGAAAATGCCCTGGAAGGCGCGCACCGCGGTCTCGGTGGCCCCATCGAAGGCGCCGGTGGAAGGCACCTTGGGGATGGCGGGGTAATTTTGGGAGATGCGATTGAGCATAGCCTGGATGACCACCACGTCAGGCCCCGCCGACCCCCGGCGCAGGGGCGTGCCCGGGTAGGAGGTGATCACATCCTGAATGGGGGCGTCCACCACCAGCTCGATGTCATTGCCGTAGTAGTGGTACAGGATGTCCATAGAGTTGGCCCCCTGCTGGGCCAGCTCCTGGCTGCCCCACTGGGACAGCCCGTCGCAGGTGGAGGTGGTGCCGTTGCAGAACTTGGCGGCCAGCGGCTCCACATAGCCCCGGCGGCGGATATAGTCGTTGAAAATTTCATCCACCACCTGGCTGATGTTTTCAAAGATGTTCCGCCCCCGGATAAACTTCTGGTCATACTGGGTGGTAGAGGTAATCTGAAAATCGTAGCCCTGACTGGGGTAGAACTCGGTATATACCCGGTTCAGGGCAAAAGAGATGATGGCCAGCACGTTGGCCCGGATAGCTGCGGGCTCCCAGGTGGGGTAGATCTCGCTGGAGGCCACGTTTTTGACATAGTCCGGAAAGGAGACGGTGACATTCTCCGCCCACTGATTGGGCAGCCCCAGATGCACGGTAATGGTGCGGGGCACGTATGGAATGATAACGGGCATAGCGGCTCCTCCCTCACAGGCTCTGAGCCGAAATATCCCGCTCATCTCGCTGCTGGAGGCTGCACAGCCCCTGGGGCAGAGGGATCAGCTCCATGTTCTGCACCGTCTCTACGTCGGGAAAAATCTGTACGTTTTCCACCTGGAGCATGGCGTAGCCCGGCTGCTCGGCCCAAACGTTGCACAGGGCGAAGGGGGCGCCGTCTCCAGGCAGCCCGCCGGGGGAGGTGCTCTCCCCAAGGGCGGGGGCGTCGATGGTAACCGCCCTGATTCTTCCGCTGCTGTCGGTATTTTGTATGGAGAGCAGCTTCCACTTGCCCTCCTCCCCCGGGGCTGCCACCACCACGGTGGCCCCCTCCAGGGGAATCTGCGCCTGGGAGGTGTACACCCGGACGGATAGTGTTCCTGTTGCTTGCATTGTGATACCTCCTGGGTTGAGCGCTTTTTGCGCCCACCACTTTCCCCATCCTATGCGGAGCGGAGGATTTTGCCCACGGCGAGGGAGAGCCAGGCTCCGGGAGGGGAGGATTTTTATTTTCCCCTTGCAAAGCGGGAACGTGTTTAGTATAATTACCCTGTAAAATTTTCGAGAAAGGGGTGACCGCAATGTCAGCCATTGGATCCATCGCAGGTTATGGCAACATCAGCGGCTACTATTCCATCTATCAAAATAGAAACGCCCATCCCGCCGGCACCGCGCCTGTCGAGGCGGTGTCTCGGGCTCAGACCACGCCTGTGCCTGCGATAGACCGCATCCCCGCTGTCCACCGTGGGGCCGCTCAGATGGTCCCCGAAGAGCAGGAGGACAGGTTCCCCTTCCCCACCCTGCGGGAGGGGGCCGACCCCGCCGAGATGGCGGTGCGCTCCCGCATCCAGTATCTGGACGGCGAGCTGGCGGACAAGGAGAACGAGCTGCTGTACTGGGACCAGTCCAAGGGGCTGGAGCGGCTGCTGCAGGGGAAAGAGACCGGGGATAACGGCGTAAAGCTGCCTTGGGAGAAGGAGGAGGCCGATCCTCTGAAACCCATCGGGCAGGAAGACGGGGCGGCCAAGACGCCCCAGGAGGTCGTGGAGGAGTCCGAGTGCCAGACCTGCAAGAACCGCAAATATCAGGATGGCTCCGACGATCCGGGCGTGTCCTTTAAGACGGCCACCCATGTGGCCCCCGAACAGGCGGCCGCCGCCGTGCGGGGACACGAACAGGAGCATGTGGTCCGGGAGCAGGCCAAGGCCCAGCGGGAGGGCCGGAAGGTAGTCAGCCAGTCGGTAACCATCCACACGGAGATCTGCCCCGAGTGCGGCGACGTGTACGTCTCCGGCGGCACCACCCGCACCACCACCAAGGCCAATCCCGTGGAGGAGACTCAGCAGAAGGACAACGAGAAGAAGTCCGGCTTTGAGGCGGTAGCATAAAAAATAGGAACAGCCGGCCCGAGGGGCCGGCTGTTTTTTGTTGTCAGGAAGCCTGTGCTATGTTATAATTCAGAAAGACAAATTTGAATTTGAATACCACGATTTTATGAGCGTCTATTGCTCACCGTGGGTTTTCAATAAAATCCTCCAAAAGCCTTGAAAACAAAGGATTTTTCACAGTGTG
>JAAWLY010000042.1 GCA_022798155.1 Lawsonibacter sp.
TACTCCGGGAACTGTCCGGGCTGAGTTATCAGGAGATCGGACAGGCCCTGAGTCTGGACATTGGAACGGTCAAATCCCGCATTGCCAGGGCCCGGCTGAACCTGCGAAAAATTTTGCTGGAGGATGGGAACTTTTTCGGATACGGGCCGTCTAAACTATCGAAGAACAAAAACGAAGGGGGTGAGGCCCGTGGCGTTTGACAAATATATAGAGCTGGTTTCTCTGCGTCTGGACGGGGAGCTGTCCAACGATGAGGAGCGGGAGCTGGAGGAACATTTAGCCGTCTGCCCGGACTGCCGGGCAGCGGGAGCGCAGCTGGCTGCGCTCCAAGGGGCTTTCGCTGAGCTGGAGGATATCACTGCCCCGAAGGGCTTCGCTCAGGGCGTGATGGACCGCATCCGGGCGGAAGAAAAGCCCAAAGTGGTCCCCCTGCTCAAGCGTCCTCAGTTTAAAGCCTTGGCCGGGCTGGCCGCCTGCCTGGCGCTGGTAGTTGGGCTGTACGGCGCATCCCAGCCCCAGAAATCGGACAACGCGGATATCATGCCGCGCAGCGCCAGCAAGGACGCTGTGGAGGAGTTTTCGGACGTCTCCGGCTGTGCGGCCCTCACCGCGGACGAGGACGTCCCCCAGATCGCCGCCTACTCCGTCCCGGAGGCCCCTGCCGCCAGCGGCGAGGCAGCAGACGGTATCTCCCTGCAAAAAAGCAGCCCGGCAGACGGCGTTACCGCCTACTCCGGCGCGCCGGAGGACTGCGCCTTTCAGAATGACCAATACCTTTGGATGGCCTACGATGGCGATACCCCGGAACCTGAAGCCCGGATCATCGGCAGCGCCCAATCCCTGGAGGATTTCCTGCTCCCCCTTCCTTTGGACGTACCCGCAGAGATACAGACCCGGTACAGCGAGGCGTACTTCGAGGCCGGCCGGCTGCTGGCGGTGGTGGTAACGGAACCCAGCGGGTCCATCCGGCACCAGATAACCCAACTGACGCGTGGCCAGGTGATTATCGAACAGACCAGCCCATATCGTACCGACGACCTTGCTGCCTGGCTCATTCTGGCCGAGGTGGACAGCACGTTCCAGGACGGCAGCGAGCTGGAAGTGACGGTCATTCCCTGGGAGGATCACACGAATTCTTAAAGCAAAACCGGCTCTCCGCCAAGTGCGGAGGGCCTTTTTCATGTTCAACCAAAATCCCTCAAAAAAACAGTTGTCACGGGAAAGATTTTAGTGTATAATGACTAACAGCGTGTAACGCCCTTTTAACGCTTTTGTCCAGGGCGATACTCAAACGATAAGGAGTGGAACCAACTATGAGCTATTCTGTACAAAACATCCGCAACGTGGCCCTCATCGGACATGGCGGCAACGGCAAGACCGCTCTGGCCGAGAGCCTGCTCTACATGACCAAGGCCATCGACCGCATGGGCCGGGCTACCGACGGCAACACCGTCTGCGACTACGACCCCGAGGAGGTTAAGCGCCAGATTTCCATCTCCCTGGCCGTGGCCCCCATCGAGTTCAAGGGCTGCAAGATCAACGTGCTGGACACCCCGGGCGGCTTCGACTTCTCCGGCGAGGTGATGGAGGCCCTGCGGGCCGCCGACGCCGCCATTATCGTCTGCTCCGCCAAGGACGGCGTCTCCGTGGGCCTGGAGAAGGCCTGGAAGTACTGCGAAGAGCGGAACATGCCCCGCTTTATCTATATCTCCAAAACCGACGAGGACAACTCCGACTACAACGCCACCTTCGAGGCCCTGCGGGAGAAATACGGCAACAAGATCGCCCCCCTGGTGGTGCCCATCTGGGACGACAACAAAAAGGTCACCGGCATCATCGACGTGCTGAACAAGCGGGCCTATGAGATGCAGAAGCTGCAGCGGGTGGAGATCCAACTGCCTGACAGCAAGGCCGGCGTTATCGACGAGTTCAACGACGCGCTGAAGGAGTCTGTGGCCGAGACCAGCGAGGAGTTCATGGAGAAATTCTTCGGCGGCGAGGACTTCACCTACGCCGAGATGATTCAGGGTCTGCGCCAGGGCGTGCGGGAGCTGAGCCTGTTCCCCGTGCTGTGCGGCTCCGCCGTCAACTGCTTGGGCTCGCTGATGCTGATGGACTATATCGTCGAGCTGCTGCCCACCCCCATGGAGGGCAATTACCACAAGGCCACCAAGGCAGACGGCGAGACCGAGGAGTTTGTGGTCTCCCCCGGCGGCGTGCCCACCGCCTTCGTGTTTAAGACCGTCTCCGACCAGTACGGCAAGTACTCCTACATCAAGGTCCTCTCCGGCGTCATCACCTCCGACCTCTCCCTGATCAACGCCCGCACCGGGTCCGCCGAAAAGCTGGGCCGGCTGTATGTGATGAAGGGCAAGAAGGCCGAGGAGGTCAAGGAGCTGACCTGCGGCGACATCGGCGCCATCGGCAAGATGGACAAGGTGAAAACCGGCGACACTCTGTGCGACAGCCGCAAAGTGGTGGCTTTGAAACAGATCCCCTTCGCCGAGCCCTGCTACTCCGTGGCCATCGCCCCCAAGACCCGTGGCCAGGAGGACAAGGTGGCCCAGGGCCTGTATCGCCTGAACGAGGAGGACCCCTCCTTCACCCTGGTGAACAACGGCGAGACCCACCAGATGGTGCTCACCGGCGCCGGCGACATCCAGGTGGATGTGCTGGTGGCCAAGCTGAAGAGCCGCTTTAATGTGGAGGCCGTGCTCAGCGAGACCCGGGTGCCCTACCGGGAGAAAATCCGCAAAAAGGTGGAAAAGCAGGGCCGTCACAAGAAACAGACCGGCGGCAGCGGCCAGTTCGGCGACGTGTGGATTCGCTTCGAGCCCAACCCGGACGAGGAGCAGATGGTCTTCGCCGAGGAGGTGTTCGGCGGCTCGGTGCCCAAGAACTTCTTCCCCGCCGTTGAGAAGGGCCTGCGCGAGGCCTGCGTCCACGGCCCCCTGGCCGGCTACCCCGTGGTCAACCTGAAGGCCGTGCTCTACGACGGAAGCTACCACCCGGTGGACTCCTCCGAAATCGCCTTCAAGACCGCCGCCCAGCTGGCTTACAAGGCCGCCATGCCCGAGGCCAACCCTGTGCTGCTGGAGCCTGTGGGCGAGCTGAAGGTCACCGTACCCGACAGCTACATGGGCGATGTCATCGGCGATCTGAACAAGCGCCGGGGCCGCGTCATGGGCATGAACCCCACCGGCGACGGCGACCAGGTGATCGAGGCCGAGGTGCCTATGGCTGAGATGACCTCCTACGCCATCGACCTGCGGGCTATGACCCAGTCCCGCGGTTCTTACACCTTCCACTTCGCCCGCTACGAGGACTGCCCCCCTGCCGCCCAGGAGAAGGCTATCGCCGCCGCCAAGGCTATGCAGGAGGAATAAACCATATCAGAAAGCCCGCTCCTCTCGGAGCGGGCTTTTGCTGTTAGCCTTTTACAACCAGGTAGTCTGCGGACACATAGCCGATGGCCGCCTGGCCCTCGGGGTTGCGGAAGAGAATCTGATACCAGCCCTCCTGCTGGCTCAGAACAATGACCTGTGCGCCGTCCCGCAGGCCGCCCACGGCGGCATAGGTGGTGCCCGGGCCAGAGCGGACATTCAGTCCGGTCTCGGTGCCGGTGACGGTGCCCACCCGCTGGGCTGCCTGACAGACCACTGTGCATTTGGCGCTCAGGCCGTTCCAGCTGGCGGTGACCACGGCGGTCTCATCGGTAAATCCGGCGTGGAGATTGGTCACCATCCCGGTGGGCGACACCGCCGCCGCGTTGGGGTTGCTGCTGCTCCAGGTGATGCTGGCCCCCTCCACTGTCGGCAGAAGGATGGCGTCAAGGGTGCTGCTGCTGCCGGAGGCCAGGGTAATCTGGCTCTGCTTCAGGGCTAGGACGTGTCCTGCGGAGGATCCGGGATCTGAGGGGTTTACGGGATTTACAGGGTCCACAGGATTTACGGGGGTTACCGGATCCGCCGAGGTGGTGGGGGTAAACTCCAGCACCTGGCGGAGCATTACCGCCATCTCCGCCCGGGACAGAGTGTTTCTGGGGGCGAGGCCCGTGTCGCTGCCCGTCACCAGGCCCTGGGACACCAGAGTAGCGGCGGCAATCCGGGCGTATTCAGCGATCTGGTCCTGGTCGGCAAAGCGGTCCAGCGCGGACAGGGCACCGTCCGGGCATGCCTTGCCGGCAATGGGCAGGAAGGCGCGGAAGAGGGTAAAGGCCTGTTCCCTGGTGATTTGGGCGGCGGGATTAAACTGCCCATCCCCCACACCGGCGGCCAACCCCAGCGGCTGGGCCCAGGCCAGGGCGTTATAATAGTAGCTGTCGGCCTTCACATCCGTAAAGGTGCAGCTGGAGACGGGGGCGGGCTTGCCCATGGCGGCATAGAGCATCACCATAAAGTCGGCCCGGGTAATGGACAAATCCCGGCCGAAGAGGGTGGGACTGATGCCGCTGACAATGCCCTTGCCGTAGCAATACTCCACCGCGTCATAGGCCCAGTGGTCCGGGGGGACGTCCTCATGGACGTTAGTCATAGAAATCTGAATGGTCTTGCTCTGTCCTCCGGCGGACAGGGTGATGGAGCCGCTGCCAGGCGTTTCAGAGGCGGTAAACAGGCCGTTTTGGTCTACCGCGCCCACGCTGCCCTGGACGGTACACACCACAGGCCCGAAGTCCCGCAGGGCCTCCCGGCCCCAGTAGCTGCCGGAGACCGCCAGTTGGATCTGCTCTCCGGGCTCGGGGGAGAGGGCGCTGAGGGCGGAGGTGCTGCCCGCCCGGGTGACCTTCAGCTCGGTGAGGGCGTCTACCACATGGATCTGGGCGGTGCCGGATAAATTCCTGGTATCCAGGCGCAGGATATCGGTTCCCGCCTGGTTTCCGGCGGTATAAACGCCGTCCCGAACGGTTCCCAGCTCATTGAGGGAGGTGTAGGTCAGGCCGGACAAATCGGCGGACACCAGATTCAAACCCTCGTCCAGGGCGTACACCTGGGGCAGGACCGCCGAGGAGCCGGTGAGCACCACCGGGCCATCCTCCGCCATGGCCAGGCGGCTGGCCTGCCCGTCGCCCCTCTGCTCGGTGACCAGCATCAGGAAGGTGGCGCACCGCCTGGGGCTGCCGTCTGAGGGGATGTTGCGGATAGCGGGGCCGCTTTCTCCAGGCATCCAGACCGACAGGCTGGTGGAGCCGCCGCCGTCCAGGTTGACCGCCGTGACGCACCCCTGGCTGAGCAGCTCGTCAGCCAGGTTCGCCTGGGTCAGGCCCACGGAGTGGCCCGCCTTCCGGCCGTCCACCGCGTAGACCACCAGGGTGCCGTCGGCCTTGATCCCCAGGGCGGTGCGGGGCTGGCGGCCGTCTTTGGCGTAGACCCAGTTGGAGCTGTCGGTCACCGCGCCGTCCCGGACCATGATATCCCCCACGCCGCCGGCCCACTGGGCGGCGGACAGGACGGGGTCAGAGCAGCTGGTGGTCAGGATCACCTGCTCCCCCACATGGAAGCTGGCAAAGACATCACCGTACCCCGAGGCGTCGGCGGCGGTGAGGATGTACTCGTCCGGGCCGATAACGGTGGCCTCACTGGACGCAAGCAACTCGGTCACCTCCAGGGTGAGAACCGAGTTGACGGTGAGGCCGGGGGCCCGGTCGCTGCCCTCAGCGGGCAGGGCCTTCATCCGGACATACCAGCCGCTGGTGCTGGTGTGGGTGGAGAGGGTGGAAAAATCCCGGTTGAGAAGATAGACGCCGCCCGCGTCTCCCCGGGCCTTGTTGAAGTAATTGGGGACCACGGTGGCGCCGGAGGTCTGATTGTGCAGCGACAGGGATACGGAGGGCCTGTCCAGAATGGACACCCGGCCGTTCACAACCGCCATGGCGTTCTCGTTGGCGTTGCTGGACTTATATACCCCGTCCTCGATGACAATGCCGATAGGCACGCCGTTGGACATGTTGAAAAAGTCGGTATTCACAGCGCCCACCACGTGGTAGCCGGCGGCCTGGGCGGTGGACACGGCCCAGGAGATAGCGGCGCCGGTATAAATGGTCTCAGAGCCCTGCCAGAGAATGGGGCGGACGGGGCTATCCGGCTCCAGCTCAAAGGAAAAGCTCTCCACCCGGCTGCCGCCGCTGTTGGTAACGGTGTTGCGGTAGGTCAGGCCGTCCATGATCTGGGTGGAGGTTTGGAGCTTCTTCTCCCCTGCCGCGGCGTAAGCCGTGGGGAGAAGGAGCAGAAAGGCCAGGGCAAAGGCCGTGGCCCTGCGGGGAAGGGATATCTTATGTCTCATGGAAAATGCTCCTTTGTATGAACGTAGGGCGGAAAACGTACTCGACCATTATAGCAGAGCCGGCCCATTCTTTCAATGACAAACGGAAAAACAAAATCCGGCAAAAAAAGGGCTGCCGTTGTTTACAAAACATTAAGGAATGGACAGTTGAAAAAAACTGGTACATGGTGTAAAATATTACGGTTAGACTCGGGCGGCCTGCCGCTCGCAGCGGGGAGGCGGACATTCTGAACAAAAACAGCGCGGCCAAAACCGTCAGCTTTGTAATGGTAATTACCTTAATCGGCAAGGTGCTGGGCCTGTACCGAGACCGCCTGCTGGCCGTCCACTACAGCACCGGACCCACCGCCAACGCCTTTTTTACCGCCAGTCGTATCCCCCGGGTATTTTTTGACGCGGTGTTCGCCTCCGCCATTGCCGCCTGCTTCATCCCGGTATTCAGCGAATATCTGGAGAAAAAAGGAAAGAAAGAGGCCTTCCGCTTTGCCGGCGCGTTTTTAACGGTAATCACGCTGCTTACCGGGGCCCTCACACTGGTGGGGATGCTCTTCCCCCAGCCCCTGGTGGCCCTCTTCGCCGACTACTCTGACTCCCAGACCACCGCCCTGGCCGTCTCGCTGACCAGGGTGATGTTTCCCACGGTGCTCTTCTCCGGAATCGCCTTCTCCCTGGTGGGCGTCCTCCAGGCCCAGGACCACTTTACCGCCCCCGCCCTGATGTCGGCGGTCTCTAACCTGGTCATCATCCTCTACTTTATCACCCTGGACGGCAAGCTGGGCATCTACGGCCTGGCGGGGGCCTATCTGCTGGGCTGGTTCCTCCAGGGGGCTATCCAGGTCCCGCCGCTGCTCCGACTGGGCTGCCGCCTCCACCCCAGCCTGGATATCCGCTCAGAGGGAATGAAAAAGCTGCTGGCCCTGATGGGGCCGGTGATGGTGTCCACCTGGGTGCAGCCCATCAATCAGGCCATCAGCGCCCGGTTCGGCTCCCGGCTGTACGAGGGGGCCGGGGTGGCGGCGCTGGAGTACGCCTCTAACCTGTACCTGGTTATCGCGGGCACCTTCATCCTGTCCATCACCAACGTAATTTTTCCAAAGCTGTCCCGGCTTACCGCCGGGGGCCGGGAGGGAGAATTTCAAAATACCATCCGCCAAACCCTGAGCATCAGCCTGTTTTTTGTCCTGCCCATGTCGGTGGGGCTGATGGCGGTGGCCCGCCCGCTGATCTCCCTGATCTACGGCGGCGGGCAGTTCGACGCTTTCTCCACTGGCATTACCGCCTCCGCTCTGGGCTGGATGGCCCTGGGCATGGGGGGCTACGCCCTGCAGAACATCCTCAGCCGGGCCTATTTTGCCAAGCAGCAGGGCAGGGTGCCCCTTATCGCCGGAGGGGCGGCCATCCTGGTAAATGTTGCCCTGTGCGGAGCGCTGGCCAGACGCTTCTCCGTGGCGGGGCTGGCCTTCTCCAGCGCCGTCTCCTCCACGGTATACGCCCTGCTGCTCCTGCTCCCCCTCCAGCGGGAGGGCGAGAGACTGCTGAACGCCGGGGCGCTGTGGAACCTTTTGAAGATGGCCCTGGCCTCCGCTGTCATGGGCCTGTGCGTATGGACGGCATTAGGGGCTGCCGCCCCCCGTCTCCCCGGCGGAAAGCCGGGAGAGCTGATCTCTCTGGCGCTGTCCGCCGGGCTGGGGGCAGTCCTCTACTTCCTGCTGGCCCTGCTCCTCCGGGTGGATGAGGCAAAGATGGCGGTGTCCCTGATCCTCCGCCAAGGCGACGCTCCATCCCCCGAAAGCGGACAGCCATCTTCTACAACCCAGAAACGAGGTCAAGCCATGGAACGAGCAAGCAACATCCTAAACGCCAGCCTGCTCTGGCGCTGCCTGATGGCCCTGTGCCGGTGGTGCGGGGAGCAGTGGCGCTCCAGCGGCGTAGTCCAGTGGTTCCTCCACCCCAGGGGCTGGACCCCGGCCGCATCGGAGAGCAGCGTTTTTTTCAAACTGTGGTCCCTGATTCGCCGGGGGCTGTGCTGGCTTTATGAGGCGCTGCGGTTGGACAAGCTCTTCGCCGGCAGCGTGTTCACCCAATGCTGGTTTTGGTGCGCCATCCCGGTGGTCATCGCCCCGCTGCTGTCGGATCGGTTTCATCCCTCCCTGGTAACGGCGGGATTGGCGCTAGTGGGCGGACTGTCCGTCCTGCTGTGCCTGGTTCGGAACCGGGAGCGGCAGCTGGCCTGGTCCCCCATCAACCGGTATATCCTGCTGTACGCCGCCATCTACCTGGCCGGCACCCTGTTCTCGGTGAATCTGCGCTCCAGTCTGCGGCCGGGGCTGCTGTCGGTGGTCTTTGTGCTGTTCTCCCTGGTGCTGTATAACGCCGTGACCAACCGCAATCAGCTGGATACTCTGCTCTCCGCCGCGGTGCTGGTGGGTATGGCGGTGGCCGCCTACGGCATCCTTCAGTATCTCTTCCGCTGGGGCTACCAGGACCAGTCCTGGGTGGACAGCGATATGTTCTTCACCATTGAATTTCGGGTGCCTTCCACCCTGGGCAACCCCAACATGCTGGGCCAGTATCTGATCCTGATAATCCCGGTGGGCGGAGCCAAGCTGCTGTCTGCCAAGGACTGGCCTAAGCGCGGTTTTTACTTGATCTGCTGTGCTTTGATGTGTGTGTGCATGATCCTCACCTTCTCCCGGGGAGCCTGGCTGGGCCTGCTTTTTGCCGGGGCGGTGTTCGTCCTGCTGCTCAACCCCCGGCTGATTCTGCTGGCCCCTGTGGCCCTGGCGGCGCTGTGGTTTGTCCTGCCGGACACGGTAATCTCCCGGTTTACCAGCATCGGCAATATGACCGACGGCTCCACCACCTACCGGGTATCCATCTGGCTGGCCACAGTGGACATGCTCAAGCACTACTGGCCCTGCGGCATCGGCCCGGGCAGCACCGCCTTCAATATGGTATACCCCGCCTACGCCTACTCTGACTCCAGCGCCCAACACGCCCACAATCTGTTTTTGCAGCTGATGTGCGACGCAGGCGTCACCCTTCTGATCCTGTTTTTGATTGTGCTCTTTGTCTACTTCCGCATGATGTGTACCGCCGTCAGCCAGGAGAAGGACTGGACCAGCCGGCTGTATCAGGCCGCCTTTGCCGGCGGGGTGTGCGGCTTTTTGGTGCAGGCCATGACCGACTACTCCTTTTACAATTACCGGGTGCTCCTTCTGTTTTGGACCTATCTGGCCATGGGGGCGCTGAGCGCCAGACGCAGCCGGCTGCCCGAGGGGAGGCTGATGGTATGATCCGGATAATGAACATCATCAGCGACAGCAACATCGGCGGCGCGGGCCGGGTGCTGCTGAACTATCTGCGCTACGCCGACCGCAACCGGTTTGAAATCCTGGTGGCACTGCCCCGGGGCGGGATGCTCAAGTCCCCCCTGGAGGAGGCGGGGGCCCGGGTCATCGAGGTGGACGGCATCGCCGACCGCTCCTTCCATCGGAACGACGTCAGGGTGCTGAAAGCCCTGCTTCGCCGGGAGAAGCCCGATCTGGTCCACACCCACGGCTGTCTCTCCGGGCGGATTGCCGCCAGGAGCTGCCATATTCCGGTGGTTTACAGCCGGCACTCCCCCTTTCCCATCCCGGCCAGGCTGCGCCGCCCGCCGGGCCGGTGGATGAACAAGTGGGTCAACGAGCGCTACGCCGACCGGATTATCGCTGTCAGCCCTTTTGCCCGGGATAACCTGCTGGAGGGTGGGCTTTCCCCGGAGAAAATTGCGGTGGTGATCAACGGTGTGGCGCCCCTGCCCGTCCCCACCGGGGAACAGCGCAGGCAGGCCCGGGCCGCTTTCGGCTTTAGTCCGGAGGACTTTGTGGTTGCCTTTCTGGCCCGAGTGATCGAGTATAAGGGACACCGCACTGCTCTGGAGGCCATAGAGCTGCTTGCCGCCCAGGGCCGCCCTGCCCGTCTGCTCATCGCGGGGCAGGGGGACTACCTGGAGGAGGTCCGCCGCCTGGCCGCCGCCCTGCCCCGAGGCAGCGTGGTGCTGGCCGGCTTTGTCCAGGAGGTGGAGCGGGTTCTGTGGGCCGCAGATGTTCAGATCAACGCCTCCTACGAGACCGAGGGCACCAGCCTCTCTCTGCTGGAGGGGATGAGCATCGGCCTGCCCGCTGTAGTCACCGACTGCGGCGGCAACCCCTGGGTGGTGGAGGACGGTGTCAACGGCCTGATCTTCCCCAAGCGGGACGCCGCCGCCCTGGCCGCTGCCCTGGCCAGGCTGATGGACAGCCCGGAGGAGCGAGAGGCCATGGGGCGGCGGGCGATTGAGCGCTACCAGGCCGGCTTCACCGGAGAAGTTATGGCCAAAAAGATTGAAGATATCTACCTGGATGTCCTGAAAGGAGCCAAATAATGGAACAGAACACGCCAAAATTCCGCCTGCGCCTGAACCTGTTCGACTGCATCGTCCTGCTGGCCGCCCTGGCGGTGGCCGTCTTCCTGCTGTGGAACCGTTTTAAGCCCCAGGCCCCTGCGGAGGTGACCCCCCAGGCCTCCTCCACGGTGCGGTATACCGTCCTCTTCCAGCGCTGGCGGGAGGGGACCAGCAGCTTGATCCAGCCTGAGGATGCACTGATCGACAACATCAAAAACGCCGAGATCGGCCATGTGGTGTGCTCCCAGGCCGTCCCCGCCCAGTTCACTACCCTGGACCACGCCAACCGCGTCCAGCGCCAGGCCATTCTGGAGGGCTACGAGGACGTGCTGGTGGTGGTGGAGGCCCCCTGCACCGTAAGCGATGAGAGCATCCAGGTGGGCGGCGACTATGTGCTGCGGGTGGGCGCCACCACCTTTATCAAAGGCCCGGGCTACATGGGCAGCGGGCCCATCATCGCCATAGAACAGGAGGCGGCCCAATGAAACTGCTTGACCAAAACGGACGGCTGTTTGGAACAATCAGCGTCATCGACCTGCTGGTGGTGGCTGTGGTCATCGTCATGGCCGCCGCCCTCCAATTCAAAAGCGAGCAGACCCTCACCGGCACCAGCGTGCAGGAGGAACCCATCACCTTTGAGATTGAGGTGTACGGCGTGCGCCGCTATGTGGCCGAAGCCATCCGGGAGGAAGACCAGCTCTACGACATGAACTACGCCAGCGGCAGCCGATCCCTGGGGGAGATCACCCGGGTCCAAGTCACCAGCGACCCGGGCACCGTGGTCACCTCCCTGAACGACGGCACTGTCGCCCCGATAGAGGCGGAGGACACCGTTAACCTGCTGCTCACGGTAGAGGGTACGGGGCTGGTCAGCGGTAACAGCCGCACCCTGAACCGGGTCTATGACCTGGGGATCAACGCCTCCCGAAACTTCTACACCAGGATGGTCCAGTTTACCGGGACGATATCCAATATTTTCTAGCTAGGAGAGGCATATGAGGATCTTAATGGCCACCATGGGCCTGGACATCGGCGGGGCGGAGACCCACATCGTAGAGCTGGCCAAGGAGCTGAAGAGCGAGGGGCACGATATCGCCATCGTCTCCAACGGCGGCGTCTACGTGCCCGAGATCACCGCCGCCGGCATCCGCCACTACCAGGCCCCCCTCCACCAGCGCAGCCTGCTGGCCATGACCCAGGCGTGGCTGATTTTGCGCAGGGTGATTCAGGAGGAACGGCCTGACGTGGTTCATGCTCATGCCCGTATCCCCGCCTTCCTGTGCAGCGGCATCTGCCGGCGGAAACGGGTCCCCTTCGTCACCACCGCCCACTGGGTCTTCGACACCAGCGGCATCCTGCGCTACGTTACCAACTGGGGCCAGCGGACGGTGGCGGTGTCAGAGGACATCCGGGACTACCTGATCCGGGAGTACGGCACCCCCGCCGACCACATCACCGTCACCATCAACGGCATCGACACGGACAAGTTCTCCCCGGCCCTCACCGGGGCGGTGGTGGTGGCGGAGTTCGGCCTGGACCCCTCCGCCCCCATCCTGTCCTACGTCAGCCGTATGGACGAGGACCGGGCCCTGGTGGCCAGCCAGCTCATCGACATCGCCCCGGAGCTGGACCGGGCCATCCCCGGCATCCAGCTGCTCATCGCCGGGGGAGGCAACGTCTTCGACCAGCTGAAGGCCAAGGCGGACAAGGTAAACGCCCGGCTGGGGCGGCAGTGTGTGGCCATGACCGGCCCCCGCACCGACATCAACGAGATCGTGGCCGCGGGGCAGATTTTCGTGGGGGTGTCCCGGTCGGCGCTGGAGGCCATGTCGGCGGAAAAGCCCGTCATCGTGGCGGGCAACGAGGGCTACCACGGGCTGTTCGGGCCGGAGAAGCTGGCTGAGGCCCAGGCGGGCAACTTCTGCTGCCGGGGCCTGCCCATGTCCGACCCCCAGACCCTGCTGGCCGACGTGGTGGCCGCCTTCCGCCTGCCCCAGGAGGAGAAGGAGCGGCTGGGGGCCTACGGCCGCCAGGTGATTTTCGAGTACTACTCGGTGCGCCGCATGGCGGAGGACTGCCTGTCTGTCTATGAAAAGGTGCGCCGGAAGAGATACCGAGTGGTCATGAGCGGCTACTACGGCTTTGCCAACGCCGGCGACGACGCCATTCTGGAGTCCATCAAGCAGGCCATCCAGGCGGTGAGCGACGACGTATCCGTCACCGTCCTGTCCAACGACCCGGAGCTGACCCGCAAGCAGTACGGCCTGGAGGCCATCCCCCGGTTCCGGGTGCTGCGGGTATTTTCCGCCCTGCGCCGGTCCGACGCCCTGCTCTCTGGCGGCGGCAGCCTGCTTCAAGACACCACCTCCACCCGCTCCCTGCTGTACTACCTGTCCGTCATCCGCTGCGCCCAGCTTTTGAATAAGCCGGTGATGCTCTATGCCAACGGCGTAGGGCCGGTGCGCAAGCCCGTCAACCGCCGCCGGGTGAAGAAGGTGGTGGAGCGGGCCACCCTGGTCACCCTCCGGGATCACAGCTCCGCCCGGGAGCTGACGGAAATGGGCATCAGCCGGCCCGTCCAGGTTACCGCCGACCCGGTGTTTCACCTGATGCCCGCCGGGCTGGACAAATCCCTGAAGCTGCTGGCCGCCGCCGGAATCCCCCAGGACCGCCCCTTTGTGGCGGCCTCCGTCCGGGAGTGGCCCAACACCGAGACATTCTGGCCGGCCCTGGCCGGCCTGTGCGACCACCTGCGCCGGAAACACGGCCTGGAGATTCTCTTCCTGCTGATGCAGCCGGAGCGGGACCGGGAGCCCACCGCTCGGGTCCGCAGCATGATGGAAGAGCCCTCCTATGTGCTGGACGTCCCCACCACCCCCCGGGAACTGATGGGGGCTTTGGGCCAGGCCAAGCTCTGCCTGGCCATGCGGCTGCACACCCTGATTTTCGCCGCCCGTATGGCAGTACCCGCCATGGGTCTGGTCTACGACCCCAAAGTGGCCAGCTACTTAGAGGAACTGGACCTGCCTGCCGCAGGACAGGTAGAAAACTTCGACGGCGGGGCGGCCATGCGCCGGGCGGACACCCTGATGGCCGACTACGACGCCGTGCTGGCCCGCCTGCGGGAGAAATCCGCCCAGCTTACTCAGGCCGCCTGTGAGAACGAGCGGATGCTGCTGGAGTTACTGGAACAGACCAAGCGGTAAGAAACACATCCACCAGCGAAGATGGTGGATGTGTTTCTTTCGGCGCTTCATTCAATTGTTCCGCGCACGGCCGGCGAATTTTATCTTGCCGTATGCGGCAAGTTATGATAGAATGATTTGCCAAACAAGAAAACAACAGAAGGGAGCGGACCCCTTTGCCGAATTACGAAGCGGAAATCAAGCGCCGGCGCACCTTTGCCATCATCTCCCACCCCGACGCGGGCAAAACCACCCTGACGGAGAAGTTCCTGCTCTACGGCGGA
>JAAWLY010000043.1 GCA_022798155.1 Lawsonibacter sp.
GGCGTTCAGGCCGGTGATCTGGGCGCGCATCTTCTCGGAAATAGCCAGGCCGGCGGCGTCGTCGCCAGCGCGGTTGATCTTATAGCCGGAAGAGAGCTTTTCCAGGTTGCCGGACAGGGCCTTGTTATTGTTGTTGTAGTTGCGGTAGGCGTTCATCGCCATAATGTTGTGCTGAATACGCATGAGTTTGACTCCTTTCGTCTTTTAGTGTGCCCGGTGAATCCTTTCGCCAAAGCACAGGTCTGTTTAGCGCCGCTGAGCGCCGTGGCCTTAGGCGAACAGCATGTGGCGCGGGACTATATTCCAACCGGCTCGCGAAAACCGGGTGAAACCGAAACTATCCGGCGGGAAAAATCACGTTGAGCTTATCCCGCAGGGCGCGGACCTCCGGGCAGTCGCCCATTTGGTCCAGGGTCTGGCGCAGCTCGGCCAGGGCCTGCTTTTTCTTGTGGTTCCAGGGCAGCTGCTTGATATACTGCGCCGG
This sequence comes from Lawsonibacter sp., assembly GCA_022798155.1. GTDB lineage: Bacteria > Bacillota > Clostridia > Oscillospirales > Oscillospiraceae > Lawsonibacter. Next base: position 485 of record JAAWLY010000043.1, read on the forward strand.
AACCTCCACCACGCAGTCGGGCCGCCGTCCGCCGTTCCGCTCCAGAACGTCCCCCCGGAGGATGGGGACCTGACGGGGCGCGTTGATAATCAGGTGGACCCGGTCGCCGGTGAGGCGGTCGAACTGGACCACGGTGTTTTCGCCGACGGTGAAGTAGTCGCCGGCCCGCATGGTAATACAGAGCATAGACATTCTCCTTATCGTGTGTTCGCGGCCCGATCCTTGAGCCGCCCGGGATGCACAGAAGGTATAGGTTTTGTGCAGTTCCCTGCAAAGTAAAAAATTTTCCGAAAAGGGGCTAAACTTTTTAAAATTTCAGCCGATAAGTAATTGTGCAAAGGTTAAAAAGTCCTGCACAAAACCTATAGTTTTTGCGCAGTATATTCATCTAAAGTACACAAAAAAATCCTGTTGAATCGTGGTTCAACAGGATTTTTCCATATATAAAAAAGATGAAGGTATACGGAAACGGGGCTTTTCTGTAAAATTGGGGGGAATAACGCTATCGAAACATATTTCTAAGGAGGAAACAAAGGTGCTTCAAGAAACATACGGATATGTACGCGTATCCACCCAAAATCAGCGGGAAGACCGGCAGCTGATCGCCATGCGGGAGTTTGGCGTTCCGGCGGAACACATTGTGGTTGAGAAGCAGTCCGGGAAGGACTTCCGCCGGCCCGTATATCTGCGGCTGATCGAGACCCTGAAAAGCGGAGACATTCTTGTAGTGAAGAGCATCGACCGGCTGGGGCGCAATTACACAGAGATTCTGGAGCAGTGGTCCAGCCTGACCAAAGAGAAGGGTGTGGCGGTGGTGGTGCTGGACATGCCCCTTCTGGACACCCGGGAGAGCCGGGACCTGACCGGAGTATTGGTGGCGGACATTGTCCTGCAGCTGCTCAGCTACGTGGCCCAGACTGAGCGGGAATATATCCGTCAGCGCCAGGCCGAGGGCATCGCCGCCGCCAAGGAGCGGGGGGTCCGTTTCGGCCGGGGGCGCATCCCCATGCCGGAGACCTTCGAGACCCTGGCCGAGGATTGGTGGTACGGCCGGGTCAGCGCTGTCCAGGCGGGGAAGGCGCTGGGGGTGTCACGCACCACCTTTCAGCGCCGGGCCAGGGAGTGGGGCGAGGGCAGGCTCAGTCCCCCCTGGCCCAGCCGCAGGCACACTTGACGGCGCGGTTCCAGCCTCTGCACCGGGCGGAGCGCTCCTTCTCAGAGATGGAGGGTTCAAAGGTGCGGTCGGTGGCCCAGTTCCGGAGCACGTCCTCCTTGCCGGACCAGTAGCCCACCGCCAGACCTGCCAGATAGGCGGCGCCCATGGCGGTGGTCTCCACGCACATGGGCCGGTTCACCGGCGCACCGCTGATGTCGGCCTGCATCTGCATCAGCAGGTTGTTGGCGGAAGCCCCGCCGTCCACCTTCAGGGCGGCCAGGTCCACGCCGGAATCGGCCTTCATGGCCTGGAGCACATCGTTGACCTGGTAGGCCATGGACTCCAGGGTGGCCCGGATGATGTGGTACTTGTTCACCCCACGGGTGATGCCCACGATGGTGCCCCGGGCATACTGGTCCCAGTGGGGGGCGCCCAGCCCGGTGAAAGCGGGCACCACGTAGCAGCCGTTGGTGTCCGTTACCTTCCGGGCCATGTACTCGGAGTCGGCGGAGGAGTCAATCAGCCGCATCTCGTCCCGCAGCCACTGAATGGAGGCCCCCGCTACAAAAATGGACCCCTCCAGAGCGTACTCCACCTTGCCGTCCAAACCCCAGGCGATGGTGGTCACCAGTCCGTTCCGGGAAAAGACGGGCTTCTCGCCGGTGTTCATCAGCAGGAAGCAGCCGGTGCCGTAGGTATTTTTGGCCTCGCCGGGGGTAAAGCAGGTCTGGCCAAAGAGGGCTGCCTGCTGGTCTCCCGCCGCGCCAGCGATGGGGATGGGGCCGCCGAAGAACTGGGGGTCGGCCTCGCCATAGACACAGCTGGAGGGCTTCACCTGGGGCAGCATGGACCTGGGAACATTCAGCTCGGCCAGAATCTCGTCGTCCCACTCCAGGGTGTTGATGTTAAACATCATGGTGCGGGCGGCGTTGGAGCAGTCGGTGACATGGACCCGGCCCTTTGTCAGCTTCCAGATCAGCCAGGTCTCCACCGTGCCGAAGAGCAGCTCGCCCTTCTCCGCCCGCTCCCGGGCGCCCGGGACATTGTCCAGCAGCCAGCGCAGCTTGGTGCCGGAGAAATAGGCGTCGATCACCAGGCCGGTCTTGGCGCGGAAGGAGTCCATCAGCCCCTTGTCCTTCAGGCAGTCGCAGTACTCCGAGGTACGGCGGCACTGCCACACAATAGCCCGGTGGATCGGCTCGCCGGTGTGCCGGTCCCACACGATGGTGGTCTCCCTCTGGTTGGTGATGCCGATGGCGGCGATATCCGCCGCGGTAATCCCCAGGTTCCGCATGGCCTCCTGGGCCACCTCCAGCTGGGTGGACCAGATTTCCTCCGCGTCGTGCTCCACCCAGCCCGGCTTGGGATAATACTGGGTGAACTCCTTCTGGGCCACGCTGCACATTTCGCCCTTCCCGTTGAACAGGATGCAGCGGTTGCTGGTGGTCCCCGCATCCAGCGCCATCATATATTTTGCCATACAACCATCCTCCTAGCTCTTCTATTTCGTGGTCTTTGCCCATATTATAACATCCGCCGGAAAAAAAGCCATCATTTTCTCCATTTTTTCTCCGCAATTCGACTGGGACTTTTTTTCTTCGCAGATTCTGATATAATATTCTGTGGAACCATGTCCTTTCTGGCGGAAGCCAAAACAATTTTCATATGAGGTGAGCAGTTATGATACAAGCGATGCGCCGAAAGCGGCAGGAGCTGTCTCAGGAGGACACCGCGGCTATTCTGGAGCGGGGGACCTCCGGCGTGCTGGCTCTGGCGGCGGAGGGGAGTTTTCCCTACGCCGTCCCCCTGAGCTATGTGTATACCGGGAAAGCCATCTATTTTCACTGCGCCAAAAGCGGATACAAGCTGGAGCTGATCGCCCAAAACCCAAAGGCATCCTTCTGCGTCATCGACCAGGACCAGATTGTTCCGGAGGAGTACACCACCTATTTCCGCAGTGTCATTGTCTTTGGCCTGCTGCGGGTGATGGAGGACGGGCCGGCTAAGCGGGCGGCCATTGAGAAGCTGGCGGCCAAATATTACCCGGAGGGTTCCGCCGCCGGACGTCAGGCGGCCATCGACAAGGAGTGGAACATCCTGTGCGTGCTGGAGCTGAGCATCAGTCACATGACTGGGAAAGAGGCCATTGAGCTGGTCAAGGGACGGCAGGGATGACGGATCAGCTTGTTCAGATAAAGCTGGCCGCGCTGTGGAGCGGGGATTTGGAAAAGGTCCTGAATCTGTTCTGCCAGTGCTTTTTAGACGACCCCTTCTACACCTCCAGCTTTCCCGAGCGGGAGACCCGCTCCAGCCGGATGCGTCAGGCTTTCCGCGAAAGCATCGCCTACTGTCTCAGCACCGGCCTCTCCCTGGGAATGATGGACGAACGCGGCCAGCTCGCCGCTTTTCTCCTCTGCTTTGATTATTCCGCCGCCAGGCTGGAGCACCCCGACCTTTTCCGGGGCATTTTCGGCGCCCAGGAGGGCCAGCCCATCCCCTACAACGACCAGCTTCACAATCACATCCTGCGGCTGAACGGAAACACGCTGTATCTCCTCTCCATGGCCGTCGCCCCGGAGTATCGGAGGATGGGATTGGCCTCGGGACTGATCGACACCGTAATCCGCAGCTATCCCCAGTTTAACCTGGCCGGAGATGTCTCCAACGAGTCCTCCCTCTCCATCTACCGGGAGCGGAATTTTCAGGTTACAGACATCTACCCGGGCTATTACCTGATCCTCCACTCCAAATCTCAAAAAAACAGCGCCCTCTCCATCGGTTCTCAGGTCAAATTGGCCGTCCCCAACACGGAGTTTCTGTCCGCTCATGGCATCCAATTCGAGATTTTAAAGGCACGCCAGCTGCTGGTGGGCTACGCCGCCGAGGAGGCCTTTGGGCTGTACTACTTCCGGGAACGGGCCGGCTCCGTCGCCTCCGGCGTGGTTGTCCAGCTCTCCTATCCCATGTACCTGAAGTTTCAGCGGCTGATTAACGTCAGCCAATACAGCGAGCTGGCCCTGGGCAGCTGCATCCTCTACGCCCTGAACCAGGACTACACCTGCAAGCCCCTGCTGAATGGCAATCTGGAAGCCATACTGGCCAACCGGACAACAGAGTGGTCCCTGATTCCGGATGTCTACATCTCCACCCCCGTCCAGTACTTGAGCCACCGCCCAATCCAGATCTCCAGGGAGGACAGCACCGCAAACGCGCTGATCGAGACCCTGGAGTTCCGCACCCTGTGTGAAACGGGAATTCCCTCCCAGCAGGCCCATGTAGACGACCTGTCCAACATTAAAGCGCGGATCAAGCGGCACTACCTGGGTAAAATCCAGCTCCAGATCACAGACGAGGTCACCCAGGAGAATTACAAGGGAGAAATCCCTCTCATCGGCCCGCCCGCCTTTGTGGACCTGTACCTGGCCCTGGACCAGGACAGCAGCTGCGGTGTGCTCACCTGGTACTCCCTGTCCTCCCCTTTCCTGCTCAGCCATCTGCTGGATAACACCATTCGCAACCACCTGATGGTGGCAGACGGGGATAAGGCTGTCAACTTCTTTGATTTTATCAGCGCCCGGTTCGGCTTAATCAAGCGGGGCACGCCCAAGAGCTTTGTCGTCATTCCAAAGAGGAAGGACTGCCTCACCCCGGAACAGATCGCCTCGCTGCTGGTATCAGAGACCATCTACCCTGACGGTGAGTCCTACGGCCGGCTGATTGACCGGGACATTCTGTCCATCACCGAGGACAGCGTCGGCATGGGCCAGTATGACCGGGCCTTTGTGTGCGCCCACAGCAATGTGGTACTCCAGTTTTCCGAGGAGCTGATGGGCACCATCAGCCAACGCATCGCCGACGAGTCCATCACCCTGTTTTACATTGAGCTGATCCTCTTTGAGGAGGCCGCCATCCAAATCGCCGACCAGGATATTATCAGCCTGTCCACCTCCATCACCATTCATACCCCGGAGGAATTTCTGACCCAGGTGGACAAAATCAACGACGATTACTCCAAAACCATCGACTTCTGGGACATCCGGGTAAACTATCCCACCTCGCAAAAATCCATCGCCATGCTGCGTACCGCCTTTGGGATTCAAGAACGACTGGAGGAGCTGAAGCGCAACCAGGAGCATCTCCAGACCGTCTTTGACATCAAATGCGACATCATCGACCGCGCCGATTCCAAGCGGATGGACACCTCCCTGGCCGTGCTGTCCTTCCTGGCCGTTTTCTCCGCCTGGATCGACGGCTACGACTACATTGCCACCTGGAACGACACTTTTTCCAACCACATCATTTTCATTCTCCAGCGGGTCCTGTTTGTTCTGGTACTCATCACCGCGGGCTACGCCATCACACATCTGTTTGGAAACAAGCTGGCCCTGATGATCCGGATACGGCGGGAGAAGAGAAGGCGGAAAAAGAAACGGAAAAATCGGAGCTGAACCTATGCACGGGGCGCGGCCTTTTTCTGGCCGCGCCTCGGTTTGTTTTATCTGCGGAATTTGAAGGCAAAGAGCAGTCCTCCCAGCAGGAAGAGGAGGGATACGCCCAGGAGGACCGCCCCCGCGTTTTCGCCGCTTTGAGTCTGTCCGCCGGGGAGCGTGAAGTCCCCAGGGCCGGCAAAGCCCTGACCGTCCGCCGGAGCAAAGGCCGCCTGGGCTCTCGCTCCGCCGCCCTGCTCCCCCCGGCCAAAGCCGCCTGCGCCCATGGAGCCCATGTCGGACAAATCCAGCCCGCCGGCATCCACCAGGGCGGCGGCGTCCTCCCGCTGTCCCTGGCTGGTGGAGGGGATGGAGCCCTCCAGCTGCCCCTGGACACTCTCCAGGCGCAAGGCGCAGAAGGCCTTCAGCGCCTCCGTCCCGTTCTGGAACTGCTCATAGGTGCAGAATTTGGTGGGATCCCGCTCCACATAGGGAGCAATCAGCGCCTGGGTCTCGTCAATCAGCGACTCAAGCTCCGCCCCCTCTAAAAATTGGGCGTACAGCTGGTGGTAGCGCTGGGTGTAGTTCTCATCGGAGAAAATCCAGGCCTGCATCGGCCGGTCAGAGAGCGCCTCGTCGATGGGGTCGTTGACGCCGGCGGAGGCCGACCCGCCCTGGAAGCTGCCGAATGCCAGGTTATAATCCCAGGGGATCATGGACAGCTGGCCGTCCTGCTCATAGAGGTAGTAATTGTGGATGATGTTCCCGGTATAGCTGTCCCCGTTGACCAAAAAATTGTGGACCACGAAATACCGCAGGACCTGGTCCACATCCAGCACCTGCTCCAGATTCTCACCGCTGGAGAGGGCCTTCAGCGAGGCGATCAGCCGGCTTTCATCCGCCTGGGTTATGTCGGTTTTGGCGTTATCAAAAATATTGGGATAGCTGTCCGGGTCGTCGTCAATATAGTTCAGCTTCACATCATCGGAGCCCATCCCGTCCCCAGGGCGCTGTTCCCTGCCGGGACTGCCGTCCTCCTGGCCCTGGAACATGGGGCCTTCTCCGTTGGGGCCCTGCCCCGCTTCGCCGGGAAGCTGTCTCGCCCCGTCGGGGTCCTGTCTCTCTCCCCCAAGAAGCCGGGGAGCTCCGCCGCTGTCCTGACCGGTGCTGTCCGGCTTATACAGCTCCCCGGCCCCGCCGTAATTGCGCTGGAGGAAGGCGTCCTCCACCCCCTCCACCGCCAGGTAGAGCCCCCAGTCCTCCCCGTTTACGGTGAGATAGACAAAGCTGCACAGGGGGCTGGCCACCCCAAACTCCCCCATCAGCCGATAGGCCAGATAGTCCTTCATCATGGTGTTGTCCTGAATCAGATTGTTCAGCACCAGCTTGTCCAAGCCGTAATAGCTCTTTCCCGCCTCATAGTGGTCAAATTCCACCTTGAAGCTGTATCGGTCGCTGCCCATCTGAGACACCGAGGTGAGGGAAGTATTCCCCTTGGCCCGGAGGCCCACGTTCTGATAGGCTTCGCCGTCCAGCACAATTGAGCAGGCGCTGTATTCCTCGTTCTCACAGGTATCCAGAAAGTCCTCCCAGCCATCCATCACGATGTCCAGGGTGTGGACCCGGGAGGCGTCGAAAAGCCGGTCCTCATATCCCACGGTCCGGCCCTCCGACCGGAGGCCCAGCGCCTCCCCATTCATAAACAGCAGGGTAAACAGCAGGCAGAGCGCTCCCGCAGCGGCGCACAGGCGGTCTATGTATCTATGGGTAGACATGCGCTCCCCCCTAACCCATATAGTCGCCGCTGTAGCTGACCAGCACCGCGCTGTCCACCCCCGCCATCTCGGACAGGGCGTTGACAAAATCCGTGTCGCCGTCCTTCAGCCGCAGCTCCAGATTCAGCTCCACCGACCCGTGTACGGCAGATTTGCTCTTCACCACGCAGCGTTGGGTCCGCTCCTCCAGATACTGCCGCGCCCGCAGCTCTGTGCCGTGGCCGGCACACCGCAGCACCAGAATGTAGGGGTCAACGCCGCTCTTCCGGTTGACAAACACCAGCAGAATTACCCCGATGGCCACGCTGCCGATAACGGCCAGTGGAATCATCCCCGCCGCCAGCACGATGCCCGCGGCGATGGACCAGAACAAAAAGGCGATGTCCAGGGGCTCTTTGATGGCGGTGCGGAACCGGACGATGGACAGCGCGCCCACCATGCCCAGAGACAGCACCACGTTGCTGGTCACCGCCAGAATCACCAAGGTGGTAATCATGGTCAGGGCGACCAGGGTCACCCCAAAGCTGGAGGAGTACATCACCCCCTGGTAGGTCTTTTGATACACCAGGAAGATAAACAGCCCCACCCCAAAGGCAAGCACCAGGGCCAGCACCATATCCAAAGGGCTGACGCTGGTTACGTTTTCCAGAAAGCTGGATTTAAAAATGTCTTGAAATGTCATATCAATCATTCCTTTCACGTTATCCGTAGATGCGGCACTGGGCGTACTTGGAGAAGGCGGAGGCCCGCCGGCCCTCCAGCTGCACGGCGTCCCGGATGATGTCCGGGAGAAATTCGTCCCACTTCACCTCCAAAATGATGGGGGCCTCCCCCGCCGGGACTGTAACCCGGGGCCGGAGAAAATCGGTGCAGTCCAGTCCAGTCCGGATGTTGTAGTCCAGGGTGACCCTGACGTTGCCGGGCGGGTAGACAAAGGGCTCCCGGGTGTAGTCCACAATGGTCCGGGGCCGGAGCAGCTGGCTTTTCATCTTGGTATACAGCTCCCACACCAGGGTGCGTCCGCTGTTTGCCATCCAGCCCAGGTCGCCACCCACAATAGCCTGGACCTCTCCGGCGGCGAGGGGGGCCATCTCCTTGCGCCCCAGGCCGTTGACCTTGCTCTTCTTCTCCAGATGGATCAAGGACGGGTCGCCGTTGTAGCAGCGGATGCGGAATTTTTCCCGCCGGCTGACCCCGTCTATCTTTTCCCGCAGGGCCCGGTCGTCGGGGGTGTCGAAATACAGGCTGCGGATCTGATACCTTCCGTCCGCCGCGTGGGGGTCGGGCCGGGCCACCGCCCGCAGCCGCTGCCGCAGAGCCAGCAAGTCCAGATAGGTAATCTCATGCTTCCACTCGTGGCGGAAGTCCATAGGCTCATCTCCTTTCAAGGATCACAAAGATTGTACTCCTCTACCCTGAAAGGGTGCTGAAAAGAAATGTAAACAATCTGTGTTTCAGCTTCCTTTCAGCATTTTGGTGTATTATAATTCAAACAGAACAGAGAGGTGGAGCAGCGATGAAAATTCTGGTCATCGAGGACGAGGTTCTGCTGGCCCAATCCCTGAAGGCCCTGCTGGAGAAGAAGGGCTTTGAGGTGGAGTGCGTCTATGACGGCGAGGCGGGGGCCCAGTACGCCGGACTGGGGGTCTATGACCTGCTGATTCTGGACGTGATGATGCCCAAACTCAACGGCTATCAGGTGGCCCGGCAGGTGCGCGCCAGCCGCTGCGGCGTCCCCATCCTGATGCTGACGGCCAAGTCCGGCCTGGAGGACCGTATTCAGGGCCTGAACGCCGGGGCAGATTACTACTTGACTAAACCCTTCGACAGCCGGGAGCTGCTGGCCTGCATCAACGCCCTGCTCCGGCGTCAAGGCGGACAGGTAGACGAGCTGGTGATGGGCAACACCGCCCTGGACCTGGCCTCCTGCACCCTGGTCTGCGGGGAGCGCAGCGTCCGGCTGTCTGCCCGGGAGTTTGACGTGATGCGCCTGCTGCTCCAGGTCGGGAGCGGGGTGCTGTCCAAAGAGGTTATCCTGGCCCGGGTCTGGGGATACGACTCCAACGCGGTGGAGAACCATGTGGAGGTCTATGTGGGCTTTTTGCGCAAAAAGCTGGCCAGCATCGGCTCCAACCTGCGCATCTCCGCCCGGCGGAGGCTGGGCTACTGTCTGGAGGTGGGGGAACCGTGCTGAAACAGCTGCGGCTGAAGTTTGTGTGCATCAACATGGCCCTGCTGACGGCTATGCTGTGCGTTATTTTGGGGCTGGTGGTCCGCTCCACCCAGGCGGGGCTGGAAGCGGAGAGCGTCCGGATGATGCAGGCGGCCGCCGCGCCGGGCCGCCCCACCCTCCCAGGGGAGCGGCCCGGCGCCCTTCCCCTGCCCTATTTGATTGTCCGGTCTGGCCGGGACGGGAGGTATTCCGTTGTCTGGGGGCCGGGGTACAGCGGCCTGTCTGAGGAGGAACTGCGCTCCCTGATTGATCGGGCCCTGCAGTCAGACGCCCCCACCGGAGTGCTGGCAGACTGGCAGCTCCGCTTTCTCAAAGCAGACGGGCCGGAAAAGTGCCTAGTCTTTGCCGACATCCGCCAGGAGCGGGCCGCCCTGGCCCAGCTCACCCGCACCTGCATGCTGGCGGGGGCGGCGGGCTTTGTGGTCCTGCTGCTGATCAGCCTGATTTTGGCCCGCTGGGCGATCCGGCCGGTGGAGCGGGCCTGGGAGCAGCAGCGCCAGTTTGTAGCCGACGCCTCCCACGAGCTGAAAACCCCCCTCACCGTCATCCTGACCAACGCCGAGCTGCTCGCCAATCAGGACAGCACGGCCCAATACGCACAGAATATCCTCATCATGTCCCGGCAGATGCGCCAGCTGGTAGAGCGGCTGCTGGACCTGGCCCGGGCAGACAGCGGCCAGCGGGCCCCCGTTCTGGAGCTGGTGGACCTCTCCGCCCTGGCAGAACAGGCCCTGCTCCCCTTCGAGCCGGTTTTCTTCGAGGCGGGGCTGACCCTGTCCAGCCAGATCCAGCCAGGCATTACCCTGGAGGGCAGCGGACAGCAACTCCGGCAGGCGGCGGACATCCTCCTGGACAACGCCCGGAAGTACGCCAGCCCGGGGGGCACGGTGGAGTTCTCCCTGCGGCGGACCGGCAGGCGGCAGTGTCTGCTGTCGGTGTCCAACCCGGGGGAGGCGCTGTCCCAAAGCCAGCTAAAGGACATGTTTAAGCGGTTTTACCGGGCGGACCCGGCCCGGAGCCGGGAGGGCGGCTTTGGCCTGGGTCTGTCCATCGCAAAAGAAATCGTCTCCGCCCACCGGGGGAAAATCTGGGCGGAGTATCGGGATGGAGCCGTTATTCTCCGGATAGAACTGCCGGTCAGGGGATAAACGCCGCAGCGCACAGCCCACCAAACCAGTGGGCCGTGCGCCGTTTTTTCCTATTTTCCCTTGTTCAGCAGACACACCGCGTGGGCGGCCATGCCTTCCTCCGAACCGGTAAAACCCAGCCCCTCCTCGGTGGTGGCCTTTATATTCACCCGATCGGTGGAAATGCCCATGACCCGGGCCAGGTTGTCCCTCATGGTTGGGATGTGGGGGGCCAGCTTGGGCTGCTGGGCCAGAATGGTGGCGTCCACGTTGCCCACAAAGTACCCCTTCTCTCTCAACAGCTCCACCACATGCTCCAGCAGCTTCAGGCTGTCCGCTCCGGCGTAGGCCGGGTCGGTGTCGGGGAAATGTCGTCCAATGTCCCCCAGGCCCGCCGCCCCCAGCAGGGCGTCCATCACCGCGTGGGTGAGGACGTCAGCGTCGGAGTGGCCCAGCAGCCCGCAATCCCAGGGGATGTCCACCCCGCCTAAAATCAGCTTTCGACCCTCTGCAAGGCGGTGGACATCGTAGCCGTGGCCAATGCGCATATCCGTCATAGCGCCCCCTCCACTCTGGCCTGGAGGATGGCCTCCCCCAGGATCAGGTCCAGCGGGGTGGTGATCTTCAAATTCTCCCGACTGCCCGGCGTCAGCGTCACCCGCATTCCCAACCGCTCCACCGCGCCGCAGTCGTCGGTGAGCAGCTCGCCGTCGTCCAGGGCCTTTTGGGTAGCCGCTCTGATCAGCCCCGCCTCAAAAACCTGGGGGGTCTGTACCGCCCACAGGGCGGTACGGTCCACCGTCTCCACCGCCTGGCCGTCTTCAATACGCTTGATGGTATCAACAAGAGGGATGGCCGGAGCGGCCGCTCCCGTGAGAGCGGCCCGGGTTACCGCGTCTCGGATAATCTCCTGGGACACCAGGGGCCGGGCCCCGTCGTGGATGGCAATCAGATCGCACTCCGGGTCCACCTCCGCCAGCCCCGCCTGGACGGAGTGGATGCGCTCCTGTCCGCCCACAATCACCTTGCGCACTTTGTCAAAGGAGAACTCCCTGCAGATGCGGCCCACCTCCACCAGCAGGTCCTCCCGGGTGACCACCACCACCTCCTGGATGGAGGGGCAGTCCTGAAAAGCGTATAGGGTGTGGACCAGCACAGGCAGCTCCCCCAAGGGTGCCAACACCTTGTCGATCCCCCCCATCCGCCGGGCCAGCCCGGCGGAGACAATCACCGCGGAGCACTTGGGCTCCTCGTCCTTCTTCCTTTTGAACAGAGACAGCAGACCCATTCTTCTCGCTCCTCATTTTTTACTAGCATAGTGCAACAGTAAAGCACGATTTCTCAGTGAACATCTTTCTTATATACACTATATATGCCACACACCAAATAATGCAAAATCAAATAAGCTCCATAGGAATGAAAAATGTGGCCAACAAACTGATCGTCTTGTAACGCAATATATACGCCTAATGCAATCATAGGTAAGCATATCCAGTAATATTTTTTCACAAGTAAAATTGCTGCAATTATAATTGCAATACTTACCAATGCCACAGGAATTAAATCGGGTTCACTTAATCCTACTCTCCAAATCACGAAAGCAATAAATATTACTGTCAAAGTCCAATAGCAAGGAGAAGCAAATAAAAGAAATTTTAAAATTTGTTCTGATGCTATTTTTCTCATTGACATTCTCTGCTTTCGTTGTTTTCAAACACGAATAGCTTTATATCAATATTCTCCTTTGAACCCCTCAATTTACTTCATTGATTATAGCATGGTCAGTTTCAGGTTTCAAGGGGCAAAAATAGCGGCCTTTTCATTCCTGCGTGGAACAAAAAAGCCGCCTTATGTTTTTCTTGGATTGTTATGCCAGCGCTGTGTTCAGCTCCTCCTCCGCCAACTCGTAGCTGACACTTTTAGACAGCACGATCTCAGAGATGAGGATCTGCTTGGCGGAATGGAGCATCTTCCGCTCTCCGGTAGACAGCCCGCGGCTCTGGTCCCGGATGGTCAGGCCCTTAATGACCCGGGCCACCTCAATCAAATCGCCGCTCTTCATCCGCTCCATATTCTCTCGGTAGCGGTGGTTCCAGTTGGCGGTCATCTCCACCTTAATATCGGGAATTGCGGCCAGAACCTGATCGGCCTGCTCCTGGTTCACCACCGGACGCACGCCAATCTCTTCGCAGTTTTCTGTGGGGACCATCACAACCATAGAACGATTTGGCAGCTTTAGAATATAATAATCCCGCACCACATCGTCTACCGTCTTTTGAACGATGCTGTCCACCACGCCCGCCCCATACATGGGGTGAACTACCTTATCCCCGATCTGAAACACCTGTTACCTCACTTTCTCTCATCCGAATCTCGGCCTTTTCCAGCTCTACACGCCTTAAATCATTTTTATTATAACAATTTTATCCTATTTTTGCAAGAGAAAAACAGAAATTTTCCAAAATTTTATCTGATAATTTCCAGATTCCCTCCGCCAGACAAAAAAACAGGCTCGACCGCTGTGCGGCCGGGCCTGTTTTTATTACTCTTCCTCAGCGGGGGCTTCTTCCTCGGCGGCCTCATCCTCATCATAGACAGGGGCCTCCAGCAGAGCACGGATGGACAGGGAGATTTTCTTGTTCTCCATATCCACATCGGTGATCTTCACGTCCACCTTGTCGCCCTCAGCCACCACATCGCCGGGCTTCTCCACCCGGTGGTCAGCCAGCTGGGAGATGTGAATCAGGCCATCCACACCGGGCACTACCTCGGCGAAGGCGCCGAAGGTCATCAGCTTGACGATGCGCACGTTGGCGGTGTCGCCCACCTGATAGGTGCTGGTGAACACGGTCCAGGGCTCCTGGCTGTGGTCCTTCATGCCCAGGGAGATCTTCTTCTTCTCCTTGTCGGCGGAGATGACGTACACATCCACGGTGTCGCCCACCTTCACCACCTCG
>JAAWLY010000044.1 GCA_022798155.1 Lawsonibacter sp.
AAATTGGTAGACATCTGGTAGACGGGCTGAAAAACGAAACCGCCGCCAACCCCTGGGGCGCAGGGGTTTGACGGCGATTTTGGTAGACTTTTGGTAGACATAGGCTGAAGTGGGGAATCTGTCCTTGGGTTTTGATAAAATACGTGCTATAATATAAAAATGATTTTTTACAACATTGCAGATGGAGGCGGCCATATGTCAAGGTACTCGCCTGGGATGCGCGTCCTGATACGGGACGAGGAGTGGATGGTCAAAAAGGTGGAGTGGAACAGCCTGGACAGGCAGAGCCTGCACTGTATCGGGATCTCGCCGCTTGTCAAAGACCGCAGCGCCATTTTTTTAGCGGATCTGGAGGAGATTATTCAGGTGGATCCCGCTCAGGTCCAGCTTGTCCCGGACGATTCCCAATCTTTTCAGCGCTCCCGCCTCTTTATTGAGAGCCAGTGGCGGCAGCAGATTCCCACGGATACCAGACTGCACATTGGCAGTCAGGCGGCTATGGACCTGATGAACTACCAGCTTGAACCGGCCCAGGCGGCTCTGCGTCAGCTCAAGCAGCGCATCCTGATTGCGGACGCGGTAGGCCTGGGCAAGACGCTAGAGGCCGGAATATTGATGTCTGAGCTCATTGCCCGGGGCAAGGGCAAGCGTATTCTGGTGGTTACGGTCAAAAGCATGATGCTGCAGTTTCAAAAAGAGATGTGGAACCGCTTTACCATTCCGCTGATCCGACTGGACGCGAAAAAAATTCAGGATATTCGGGCAAAGCTTCCCATCAATTACAACCCCTTTTTTTACTATGACAAAACCATCATCTCCATAGATACCCTGAAGCGGGACGTGGAGTACCGCAACCATCTGGAGCACTCCCACTGGGACATCATCGCGATTGACGAGGCCCACAATGTGGCCCAGCGGGGGGAGACGCAGACCCAGCGGGCCCGCCTGGCCAAGCTGCTGTCGGAGCGCTCCGACACCCTGATTATGCTCTCCGCCACCCCCCACGACGGCCGCAGTGAGAGCTTTGCTTCTTTGATGAACATGCTGGACCCGACGGCCATTCCAGACAGCCGCAGCTACACCAGGGAGGACGTGAAGGGGTTGTGCATCCGCAGGTTCAAAAAGGACGTAAAAAATGAGATTCACAGCACATTTCTGGAGCGCAGCGTCACCATTGAGCGCTGCCAGGCCTCGCCCGCGGAGGAGCGGGCCTTTCGGATTCTGGCCGGCCTGGATCTAAAGATGGACGCGGGCGCCGGCCGGATGACCGGAACGCTGTTTAAGACGACGCTGGAGAAGTCGCTGTTTTCCAGTCCAGCGGCTTGCATCAAGACTGTCGGCCAGCGGCTGAAAAAGCTGGAGGCCCGGTATGGCGAGGGCTTTTCCGACGTTGCGAGGCTGCGGGAGCTGCGGGACGCCCTGCTGGCCATCGACAGCGCATCTTTCTCACGGTATGGCAAACTGCTGGAGCTGCTGAGGCGTTCGGAGTACAACTGGCACGCCGCCCCGGACGACCGTGTTGTCATATTCACAGAGCGGGTTGAGACCATGCGATATACCGCCGCCAGGCTGCGGGAAGACTTAGGCCTGCCCGGGGAGGCCGTCTGCGAGATGTACGGCGGACTGAGCGACGAGGAGCAGCAGCGTATTGTAGAGGAATTTGGCCGGGAGGAGTCGCCCATCCGGGTCCTTGTGGCCTCTGACGTGGCCTCTGAGGGGATCAATCTGCACTACCTGAGCTGCCGGCTGATCCACTTTGATATTCCCTGGTCTCTGATGGTGTTTCAGCAGCGAAACGGCCGGGTGGACCGGTACGGGCAGAGCAGAAAGCCGGACATCCGTTACCTGATGACGGAGAGCGTAACCCCCAAGATCCATGGGGATGTCCGGATTATGGAGATCCTTGTGGCGAAGGAGGAGCAGGCCTATCAAAACATCGGCGACCCCGCTCTCCTGATGGGAAAATTCAATATTGAGGAGGAGGAACAGGTGACCGCAGCCGCCATAGAGGGCGGTATGTCCCCCGAGGCCTTCAGCACCCGGATGGAGGACAGCGCCGGGGAATTTGACCCCTTTGAGGCGCTGATGTCTATGGACGAGGAGGCCGCCCCGCCCCAGGTGTGCCGGGATAAGACCCTCTATCGGGATCTGGACTATCTTTGCGGCGCGCTGTCCTGGATAGCCCGGGAGCAGCCCTGTTCCTTCCGCAGTATGACCAGCGTGGAGGGTGTGGAGCTTGAGATGACACCTGAGCTGAGGCACCGGCTGGACGCGGTGCTGCCCGACGAGGTGAAGTCCCCGGACGGATATCTGCGCCTGAGTACGGACAAGGCCTTCTGTATGGCGGAGATCAGGCGGGAAATGCGGGGCAATCTGGGGGAGAGCGCCTGGCCCGCATCCCAGTATCTGTGGAAACTCCACCCCATTTTTGACTGGATCAACGACAAGGCCGGCCTGCTCTTCAAGCGGGGAGAGGCGCCCATGGCGGGAATCGCCGGGGGACTGGAGCCCGGGGAGCTTATTTACATCCTCTCCGGCGTTATCCCCAATAGAAGGTCTACACCGGTGGTGGACGAGTGGTTCGGGCTACGGTATACCGCCGGCGGGTTCCAGGGAGTGCTGAGCATGGAGCAGGTCCTCTCCCAAAGCGGCTACGGCCGGAGCGACGCCACAAACCAGAATGTGCTCACGGAAGAGGACATCCAGGCCGCCCAGGCCCTGCTGCCCCAGGCGGCCGGCCAGGCCCTGGACTACATGGCGGAGAAGAGCGCCCAATACCGCGCCCGGATCGCCCCGCAGATTGAGCAGGAGCGGAACAAGCTGAGAGAGCTGGAGGCGCGCCATAAGCAGGCCATCTGGCAGATGTCTCTGTTCGACAGCGTTAAAACCCGCCGGGAGCAGGAGGTGGAGACGCTGTTTCAGCGGCTCTCTCACTGGGTGCGGGACACGCTGGAGATTGAGGACAAGCCTTATCTGCGGGTAATCGCGGTGCTGAAGGGGGTGTGACCGCGGGAATGGACCTGATTGGAATCAACAATGTCAACGAATATTACTCCAACTACTATTTTGCCTCCATTTTTGCGGAAAACGCGGCGGAGACCATCTCCGGCTGGCGGGCCAGGGCCAGGAACGGCGAATACCGCGCCCCCTGGTCGCGGCTGCGGGACTGCGCCAGACAGTACTACGTCTGTCACGACCGGGAGATGCGGGGACGCGGCAGTCAGATCCCGGCGATGACCCGGGAGATGGCCGGACTCTACCTTGCCGCCCTGGACTACCCCCAGGCCCGCCCCACAATGGAGAGCGCCGGCGGCCTGTCCGTGCCGGTGTATCAGGCGGTGAATCGGGCCAACGGAGCGCCGCTGCTGTGGATTATGCTTGCCCAGGGGGGGCAGGGTGGAGCGGGCGTTTTGGAGGGGCAGGTCTTTTCCGCCCTTTTCGACCAGCGGGACGCCCCGGTGTTCCGCGCCGACTGCGGCAACGAAGAGCTGGCGGGCCGGATTTTGTTCGGGATGGACAGTCCTCCCCGGTGGCTGATGTTCATTGGCCTGCACCAGATTGTCCTCATCGACCGCAGGAAATGGGGCGAGAAGCGCTACCTCAGCTTTGAGCTGGGCGACATCTTCTCCCGCAAAGAGGACGGCACCCTTCAGGCCATGGCAGTACTGCTCCACCGGGAGAGCCTGTGCCCGGAGGAGGGGGACAGCCTGCTGGACCAGCTGGACGAAAACTCCCACCGCCACGCCTCCGGCGTGTCCCAGGATCTGAAATACGCCCTGCGGGAAAGCGTCGAGCTGCTGGGCAACGAGGTGCTCTACGACCTGTCCCTCAATCGGGGCCGCGACTTGGACGCCCATCCGGTGGACGCCGGAGAGCTGACCATCCAGTGTATGCGGTATATGTACCGGATGCTGTTTGTGCTGTTTATCGAGGCCAGACCGGAACTGGGCTACGCCCCGATGAAGGCTCAGGCCTATGTCCAGAGCTACTCCTTAGAGAGCCTGCGGGACATCGCCGATACCGTCCGGGAGGAGATCGACGCCGTGGGGGAGGGCTTCTACCTCCACGAGACTCTGTCCAAGCTCTACCGCCTGATCTACGAGGGCTACCCCGCCAGCGGGGAGGAGCTGCGCCGGCTGGAGGAGTCGGGTTCTCAAAACGATATCTTTGTTATCCCGCCCTTGAAGGCCCACATCTTCGACCCGGAGCTCACCCCGATGATTACCTCAGCCAAGCTGCGCAACAAGGTGATGCTGCGCATCATCGACCTGATGAGCGTCACCCGGCCCTCCGGCCGGAGCGGAGAGCGCCGGGGGCGCATCTCATACTCCACCCTGGGCATCAACCAGCTGGGGGCGGTATATGAGGCCCTGCTCTCCTACCGGGGATTCATTGCCAAAGAGAGGCTGTTTGAGGTCAAGCGCCGGCAGGACAGCTTTAACGAGCTGGAGGTGGGCTACTTTGTGCCCGAGTCCAGGCTGCCGGACTACGACGGGGAGGAGCGGGTGCGCTATGAATCCGGCCCGGACCGGGGCAAGCTGCGCAAATATGAGAAAGGGGAGTTCATCTACCGGCTGGCCGGCCGGGAGCGGGAGAAATCCGCCTCCTTCTACACCCCGGAGACGCTGACCAAATGTCTGGTGAAATACGCCCTGAAGGAACTGCTGGAGGGCAAAACCGCCGACGAAATTCTTCATTTAACCATCTGTGAACCGGCCATGGGCAGCGCGGCCTTTTTGAACGAGGCCATCAACCAGATGGCGGAGGCCTATCTGGAGCGGAAACAGCGGGAGTTGGGAACCACCATCTCCCATGAGAAACGCTTTGAGGAGCTGCAGCGGGTGAAAATGTACATCGCCGACCGGAATGTCTACGGCGTGGACCTGAATCCGGTGGCGGTGGAGCTGGCAGAGGTGTCCCTGTGGCTGAATACCATCTTCAGCGGCGGCTTTGTCCCCTGGTTCGGCACCCAGATCGTCTGCGGGAACGCTTTGATCGGGGCCCGGCGGCAGTGCTATACCGCCGCCCAGCTCCAGGCCACCGGCGCCCGGTGGTATGAGTCCGCCCCCCGGCGGGTCCCCGTGGGCAAGGGCAGGGCCAAACATCAAATCTACCACTTTCTGGCCGGCGACCCTGGCATGGCCGGCTATAAAGATAAGGTGATCCGCGCCCTGGAGCCGGACAAAATCAAGGCCATCAAGGCCTGGAACAAAAAATTTACCGCCCCCTTTTCCGACGGCGATATACAGATTGCCCTGAACCTGTCCAGGCTGGTGGACGAGTTATGGAAGCAGGTGGTCCAGCTGCGGCGGAGGATCAGCGAGCAGACCTCCGACCCGCTGCTCGTCTACGGTCAGCCTCAGAGCGGGGCGGCAGGCCACACCACCATCCGGGAGAAGGACATGATCTATCAAAAGCTCTACCTCTCCCGACAGATGCGCAACGCGGGGCCCTATGCCCGTTTGAAATTCGCCATGGACTACTGGTGCGCCCTGTGGTTCTGGCCTATCAGCCAGGCGGAGCTGCTGCCCAGCCGCAGCGAGTATCTGTCGGATATGAGCTTCATCCTGGAGGGGACCATCGGCACTTTCGCCGCCGCCTCTCCCCAGGCCAAGATGGGACAGACCTCCCTCTTCCCCCTGACAGAGGTGGAGCGGTTGATGATGGACCGGGCGGAGCAGTTTGGCGGCCGGGGTGTGGTGGACATCCCCGAGCTGTGCCGGAAGCAGCCCAGGCTGGCGCTGGTGCGGCAGATTGCCCAGCAGAACCGGTTTATGCACTGGGAGCTGGAGTTTGCCGACCTGTTCGAGGACCGGGGCGGGTTTGACCTGATCCTGGGCAATCCGCCCTGGGTCAAACTCACCTGGGAGGAGAAAGGGGTGCTGTCAGACGAGCAGCCTCTCTTTGCCATCCGCAGCCTCACCGCCGCCCAGACCACCCAGCGCAGAGACGCGGCCCTGTCAAACCCCAGGACCCGAGCGCTGTATTTTGCCGAGTATGAGTCCATTGCGGCCCAGCAGAGCTACATCAATGCCCGTCAAAATTACCCGTCTCTCCGGGGATTGCAGGGCAACCTTTACGAATGTTTTCTGCCCCAGTCCTGGACCTATGCCAATGGGGACGGGATCTTTGCCCTGATCCATCCAGAGAGCGTATTTAATGATAGCAAGGGGGTTGACATCCGGGAGCAGCTCAACGCCCGGCTGCGCAAGCACTTTCGGTTCAGCAATGCCCTAAAGCTCTTTCCCGACGTGCACACCAGCCGGGAATTTGGGCTGAACGTCTACTCCAACCGGAAAACCGCATCCTTTGAGCAGATTGTCAACCTCTGCACCGCCCGGACCGTAGACGAGTGCTATGAAAACGAAAACAGCGGCCCGGCCCGCATCCGGGATGAGGACGGCCGGCGCAGTCTGAAAGGGCAGCGCAGCCGGGTCACCCAGATCGGACAGAAGGAGCTGGCCCTGTTTGCCAGAATTCTGGACGGCGGCCGGGACTGGAGGTCGGCCCGGCTGCTGAGCGTGTACACGGAGGAGCTGCTGGAGGTTTTGAAGTGCTTTGACCAGCAGCGCAGGAAGCTGGCGGACCTGGGTCAGGGTCTGATGGCGTCGATGCTCTGGGACGAGACCAACGCCCAAAAGAACGGAAGCATTGCCCGTGAGGTGCATTTTGGCCCGCTGGAGGAGTCTATCCTCTCCGGCGCCCACATCGGAACGGCCAATCCCCTGTTCAACTGCCCCAACGCCAACTGTACCGGCAACAACGACAATACCAGCGTTGACCTGGCCTATATCCCCCCGGACTACATCCCCCGGACCAACTATATCCCCCGGTGCACGGCGGAGGAGTACCAGGACCGCGTCCCCTTCACCCCATGGGATACGAAGTACACCCAGGAGTACCGCCTGGCTTGCCGGAAGATGGTGGACATCCAGGGGGAGCGGACCCTGATGGCCGCCCTGATCCCCCCTATGGTGGGGCACACCAACGGGATAATCGGCTTTGCCTTTGCCAGCCAGCGCACCCTTCTCATGACTTTGGGGGCCTTTTGTTCCCTGCCCTTCGACTTTTTCATCAAGGTATGCGGCAAGGGAAATCTTCAGATGAACACCGCGGGGATGCTCCCCCTGCTGGATGAGGAGCACCCCATGGCAGCGGAGATTCTGTGCCGGACGGCGGTGCTCAACTGCCTGACCCAGTACTACAGCGATTTTTGGTCCCGGAACTTTCGATTGGAGTTTCAAACCATCACCTGGACCAAAAAAGACCCCCGGCTGAACAACCGCTGTTTTGCGGGGCTGTCGAAAACCTGGAGCGCCGGTACCCCCCTGCGCACCGCCTATGCCCGCCGTCAGGCGCTGGTAGAGCTGGATGTGTTGGCGGCCATGATGCTGGGGATGACTCTGGACCAGCTTCTGTCTGTCTATCAAATCCAGTTTCCCACCCTGCAGCAGCACGAGCGGGATACCTACTACGACGCCAATGGCGGGATTGTATTCGCGAAAAACAACGCCCTCACAGGGGTGGGTGTGAAGCGGCAGGAGTTTGAATCCCGAATGAAGGACGCCCCCGCCGGCACGGCGTTTGGCTGTACGAGCACAGACAACACACTGCCCGGCGGCCCGGTGGAGCGGATGGTGGAATATTTAGCCCCCTTTGACCGCTGTGACCGGGAGCGGGACTACAAAACCGCCTGGCGGTTCTTTTCCCAAAAATACGGGATGATATGATAACAAGGCGTTTTTCTCAGATTGCGGCAAGGAGGCACAGGCATGTTACCATCTGTATTGGCAAAGCAGCTGCAGCGGGGGCTGTCGGACTACATTGAGACCGCGTTTCCCATGACCAATCCTCCGTTTCGGGGCTCGCTGAGGCGGGTCCTGGAGACCCCGGACGCGGTTTTTCATGAGCCCTATGTCGCCGTGCGTCTGCCCTTCCGGGTGGCGGATGACGGGGGCGCCCGGTTTGAGGCCATCCACTCCCCCTTCAAGCCCTATGTCCACCAGCGAAAGGCCTTCGCCCGCCTGACCGGGGAGAAGGCCCGCTCCACCCTGATTGCCACAGGCACCGGGTCGGGGAAAACGGAGTGCTTTCTCTACCCAATTCTGGAGTACTGCTATCAGCACCGGGAGGAGCGGGGAATCAAGGCCATTTTAATCTATCCCATGAACGCGCTGGCCTCCGACCAGGCAATCCGGATTGCCAAACTGGTCAGCGGCAGTCTGCGGCTCAGGGGCAGCGTTACAGTTGGCATGTGTGTGGGCGGGGCGGGAGCCTCCTCCCAAGAGATGGGGCCGGAAAATGTCATTACCCACCGGGATACGCTCCTCCAAGCATTCTGATTACCAACTATAAAATGCTGGACTATCTGCTGGTTCGCCCCAGGGATGCGCCCATCTGGGCGGACAACGGGCCGGATACCCTGAAGTACATCGCGGTGGACGAGCTGCACACCTTCGACGGCGCCCAGGGCACAGACCTGGCCTGTCTGCTGCGCCGCCTGAAGGCCCGGCTGGGCACCCCCAAGGGGAGGCTGTGCTGCGTCGGCACCTCCGCCACCATGGGAGGCGGGGAATCGGCCCGGGACGTGCTGGCTTTTGCGGAGAAGATATTTGGCGAGCCCTTCGAGCGGGACGCCGTGGTGACAGAGGACAGGCTGTCTCCGGCGGAGTTTTTCGCCGGCCGGGCGGCGGTGGATTACACCCTTCCCACCCAGGCGCAGACCGACAGACTGAACCGCCTGGCCCAGGAGGAGGACCACGTCGGTTATCTCCGGGCTGCCGCCCAGGCCTGGCTGGAGTCCCCACCCGACGGAGACCTGAGCGCCCCGGAGAAACGGCTGGCCCTGGGCCGGCTGCTGATGGGCCACGGCGTCTGCCAGAATATGCTGTCGCTAATGGATGGGAAATACGTGCAGGTTTCCAGCCTCTGTCAGGAGCTGGCCCGGAGCCTTCCTCCGCTGGACGGGCTGTCCGACCCCGCGGCGGCGGTTAACGGGCTGCTGGCCCTGATCTCCCACGCCCGGAGCGGCTCGCCGGACCGGCTGCGGCCTTTCCTCACGGTGCAGGTGCAGCTTTGGCTCCGGGAGCTTCGCCGGTTGGTGGCCAGCGTGGACCGGGAGGTAACATATGCTCTGTCCGCCGAGCTGAACGCGGAGCAGTCCAGGCACTATCTGCCTGTGGTCAACTGCCGGGAGTGCGGCGAAACCGGCTGGGTGGGGCTGAAAAATGAGCGGGGCGGCGTGGAAATCCCCGACCTTGACGCCTTTTATACCCTGTATTTCCGCCGGGACAGCCGGGTGATTATGATGTTTCCCCACGCCACAGCAAACAGCGTGCCCAGCGGCATGGCCTGGGGCGCTCTGTGCCCCGACTGCCTGCGGCTGAACGCGGGAGAGCAGTCCGGCCCCTGCCGGACCTGCGGGGGAGAGCGCTGCATTCCGGTGCTCTTCCCCGCTGAGTTGAACCCCGCCGACGTCCAAAATAACAGGCAGTTTGTCTGCCCCTGCTGCGGCGGCCGCCGGGGGCTGGCCATCATTGGTGTGCGCAGCGCCACCGAGATCGGAGCCGGCATCTCCCAGCTTTTCGCCTCCCGCTTCAACGACGACAAAAAGACCCTGGCCTTCTCCGACAGCGTGCAGGACGCTGCCCACCGCGCCGGCTTTTTCAACGCCCGAACCTGGCGGTTTGGTCTGCGGGGGGCCATCCAGCGCTATGCCCAGAACAGGGGCGCCGGCAAAAATCTGGAGGACTTTCAGGCCGGCTTTGTGGACTACTGGAAGAAGCGGTGGCCAGCGGAGGAGTTTGTGGGCCGGCTGATCGCCCCCAACATGGTTTGGATGCGGGCCTATGAGAGCATGACCAAAACCGGAAAGCTGGGCAGCGGCAGGCTGGAGCAGAAGCTGCTGCGGGATGTCGAGCAGCGCAGCAAATACGAGATCATGCTGGAGTACGGCCTGTCCAGCCGGATGGGCCGCACGCTGGAGAAGTCGGGCTGCTCCACCCTGGCCTTCCCCATGGAGGAGGTAGAGCGGACCGCCATTCTGGTCCGGGAGCGGGTGGTCAATGAGCTGGGCGCTTTGGCCGAAGCGGAGGGGGACTGCTTCTCCCGCATGGTGCTGGGCTTTTTAGACATCATGCGCCGCAACGGCGCCTTTGACGACCCGGCCCTGAACCTGTACGCCGCCACTGGCAAGTCCTTCGACCTGTCCAACAACCAAAAGACCCGGCGGGACTGGATGCCCGGAGTCCGGAGCGGCCGGAATACCCCCCGGCTGCTCTATGTCCCCGCCAGGCCGGGGAAGAAGGTGCCCGCATTCGACCGGGTGACCGCCCGGAACTATGTCCAGCGCCTCTCCGGCTGCCTGGCCCGGCCCCTGGTGGGCGAGGGGGTACTGGAGGAAACGGCCCGGATCATATTTGAGGAGCTGGGCCGGGCCGGCATTGTGGTCCCCATGCCGGAGGGGGCGGAGTTTACCCCCTGGGCCCTGAGCCGGAAGCACATCTTTGTGAGCACCGACGTGAGACAGTTTGCCTGCAGCTGCTGCGGAACAACCGTCTCAGCCGCCGGGGAAAACGGGGCTGTCTGGGAGGGAGCGCCCTGTGCCCGGCCCAAATGCCCGGGCCGCCTGCGGCCCGCCCCCGCCTCCGCTCTGGATTACTACGGCAAGCTGTACAGCTCGGGCGACCTGGTGCGGGTGGTGGCCCGGGAACACACCGGACTGCTGGAGCGGAGCGGCCGGGAGGCGCTGGAGCGCTCTTTCCGGAGCAGCGGAACCCTTCAGCGGCCCTGGGACGCCAATGTGCTCTCCTGTACCCCCACCTTGGAGATGGGCATCGACATCGGCGATCTGTCCACCGTGATTTTGTGCGGCATCCCGCCGGCTCAGGCCCAATTTCGCCAGCGGGCGGGCCGGGCCGGGCGGAAGGACGGAAACGCTCTGACCGTGGTGGTGGCCAACGCCAAACCCCACGACCTCTACTTCTACGCCGACCCTGTGGATATGATGGCGGGCGGCGTGAAGCCCCCCACCATCTTTTTACAGGCCTCCGCCGTGCTGGAGCGGCAGTTTATGGCCTACTGCATGGACTGCTGGATTGCCCGGGGGGCGCCGGAAAAGGCGGTGCCCTCCACCCTACGGGCCTGCCTGTCCGGAATGAAAAAGCGGCTGCCCGAGCGCTTTCCCTTTAACCTGCTCTCCTTTATCCAGGCCAACGCCCCGGAGCTGGCAGAGGGCTTTATCCGACTGTTCTCCCCCCAGATAGACGAAGAGACCGCCAGAGAGCTGCGGACCTTTGCCCGGGGAGAAGAGCTGCAGGGCAGCCCCCTGCTTATAAAAGTCTATGAGGCCTTCGCCGGGCTGTGGAAACAGCGGGACGCGCGGACCCAGGACATCCGGCGGTTGACGAAGATGATTCGGCAGCTGGAGACCAAGCCCCAAGATTCCTCCTACGACGCGGAGATCCAGGAGCTGAAGTCGGCTCGCGCCGCCTTTGCCGACGCCGTCCAGGAAATTGACAGCAAGGACACCTTCAACTTCCTGTCGGACGAGGGCCTTCTGCCCAACTACGCTTTCCCGGAGGACAGCATCACGCTGAAGGCGGTGCTGCGTCGAAAGGGCGAGGAGAGCGCGGGGGAGGAACGGCCGGGCTGGCAGCGCATGGTGTATGAATACAGCCGGAGCGCCGCCTCGGCCATCAGCGAGTTTGCCCCTATGAACAGCTTCTATGCGGGGGGACGGAAGCTTACCATCGACCAGGTGGACCTGACCACCGCTCAGATTGAGCGGTGGCGGCTGTGTCCCAACTGCTCCCACGCCCAGCGGGAAGTCCCCGGACAGAGGGCGGCCGCCTGTCCCCGGTGCGGCGCTCCCGCCTGGGGTGACTCCGGCCAGCTCCGGTCCATGCTGAAGCTCCGCATGGTCTATTCCAACGACGACTGGAAACAGAGCCTGATCGGCGAGGACAGCGACGAGCGCACCCCCACGGCTTACAACAAGCGGATCTTTGTGGATGTGGACGAATCCCGGGACGTGTCCAAGGCCTATGAGATGAACAACAGCCAGTTCCACTTTGGCTATGAGTTTGTCAAACGGGCCACATTGCGGGAGATTAACTTTGGAGAGCGGGAGCTCAACGGGGAGCGCTTCGCGGTGGCCGGCTCCGAGGAGGTCCGGCGGGGCTTTCGCGTCTGCCGCCACTGCGGAAAGCTCCTGTCCGCCGGCGGTGGGGAGCACGCCTTTCCCTGCCGGGCCCGAAACGCCCCCGCCGGCGCTCCGGATGCCGCAGAGCAGCTGTTTCTCTACCGGGAGTTCTCCACCGAGGCCCTGCGCATCCTGATTCCCGCCACCACCATGGACGCCAGCACGGTGCGCCAGGAGTCCTTTACCGCGGCCTTTCTGCTGGGCATGAAGGAGTGCTTTGGCAACGTGGACCACCTTCAAGCGGTGGTCAGCGAGGAGCCAGTACCCGGTATGCCCTTCCGCAAGCAGTATCTGGTGATTTACGACTGCGTGCCCGGCGGAACCGGCTACCTGAAGCAGCTGATTCAGCGCAGCGACGGCCTGGTGGAGGTCTTTCAGCAGGCGCTCCGGGTGCTGGAGAACTGCTCCTGCCGAGAGGATGGGCGGGACGGCTGCTACCACTGTCTGTATGCCTACCGCCAGAGCAGCCATATCGGCCAAATTTCCCGGCGGACGGCCACGCAGCTGCTGAAGGCCATTATCAGCGGCCAGGACAACCTCAGGGAGATTCCGTCCCTGGGCGCAATTCCGGTAAAATCTCTGTTGGAGAGCGAGCTGGAGCGCCGTTTTATTCAGGCCCTGGACCACATCCGGGGAGAAAAGGGCCCGATGAACCTGGTGGAGATTCTGGTCAACGGCAAGGAGGGCTACCGGCTGAACGCCGGAGACTGTGTGTGGGAGGTAGAGCCCCAGGTGGAGCTGGGCGCTGAGCAGGGCGTGGCCAGAAGGTCCAGGGCGGACTTTGTTCTCTGGCCGGTGCGGGCGGCCGGACGGCGGCCAGTGGCTGTCTTTACCGACGGTTTTTTCTACCACAAGGACCGCACCGCGGAGGACGCCTGCCAGCGGGAGGCCATCCGGCGCGGCGGGAGATTCCGGGTGTGGGTGCTGAGCTGGAAGGATGTCCAGTCTGTATTTTCCCCCCAGGGGGACTACGCCACCCCCACCCTTTTCCCCCAGCGTATGCCCGCCGGAACCCAGATGTATCAGCCCACCGTGGCCGGGAGTGGCGGGGAGGCACTGCGGACCGACCGGCTCTCCCCCATGGAGCTGCTGGTTCGCTACCTGGAGCTGGACCGAGGGGAGGAGCTGTTCCAGATCCACGCCAGAGCCTACGCCCTTTCCCTGCTGGAGCCGGGAAAGCGGGGAGACGTCCAGGCCTACACCCGATGGAAGGCGGCTGTGGATGAAATTTCCCAGGCCCTCTATGGGCACAGAACGGATTTTGCACGGAGCGACCTCTTCTTTGGGTGCTGGACGCCCCGGCAGGGCCAGGCCCATATGACAGTATACGCCGGCGTGTCCGCCTCAGACATGCGGGCGCGGAAGACACAGGCCCCGGTTGCGGTATTCGCCCTGTTGGCCGACGGACGCAAGTCCCGCGGCGACTGGTATGAGGCGGAGTGGAACGGCTATTGGCAGTTTTTCAATGTGATGCAGTTCCTGGACTCCTTTGGGGCGGTGACTGCCACCGGGCTGGACCATCCTCCCGAGGGACAGCGCCTAGGGCTTGTTTGAAAACTGTCAACATGCCCAAACGACGGCTCTTTTTCCGCCATGCTTTGCCAATTTTCCTTGAAATACATCCAGTATTCCTGCGTCAAATTGGCTTCGTCTGGCG
>JAAWLY010000045.1 GCA_022798155.1 Lawsonibacter sp.
GTGGACGACCGCTTCGCCACCGTGGGCACCGTCAACCTGGATTACCGCAGCCTCTTCCTCCACTTTGAGGACGGCGTGTGGCTGTGCGAGTCCCCCTGTATCCAGGACATCCGCAAGGACTTTTTAGAGACTCTGCACGCCTCCCAGCCCTGTTCCCTGCGCCAGTTCAAGCACCTGAACATCCTCCTACAGCTTTACCGCAGCATTCTGCGCATCTTCGCCCCCCTGATGTGAGAAATATGGAAGGAGCCGCCCACCGGGCGGCCCCTTCCCTTGTTACCGGCAGCAGCAGTTCTGGCTGGCGCTGCTGGTGGTGGTGATGGTGTTGGGCGGGAAAAACTCGTCTACGGGGAACTGGACCTGGCGGAACAGATCGCAGGGGTCCTCCTGGCAGTTGTCCTCGCCGTAGCTGCAGTCCTTGGTGGGGATGCAGTAGTCGTAAGCGGGGATGAGAAGCTGGGTGTCACGCTCCATGCGGATGATGGAGAACTGGCCCAGGGTGACAAACACCCGGTGCATATCGCCGCTGGTCACCAGCTCGTCGCCGAAGCAGGAGGCCACCGCCATGGGGATGTCTACACAGCCGCAGTCACAGGGGCGGCACTCGCAGACATCCACCAGTTTCAGATTCAAAATCAGCGGGTCCACCGCCTCCACTACCGCAATGGGCAGGTTGGACTGGGGCACACACTGCACCTGGTTCTCGTTCTCCTGGGAGGTGAAGCTCTTCGATCCGCTCTCGCTGCCGAAGAGCACCGCCCGCTTGCTGAACACCGCCAGACCGCACACCTGAACGGGACGAGCTGCCCCTACAAAGGCATCGGCGGTGATACGGTAGAAATACCGCACATCCACAGTATAGAAGCCCCGGTTAAAGGTGACCGGTTCCACATCAATGTACGCGTACAGCAGCTCGGCGGCGCCGGCCTTGATGGACTGGGCCCGGTCGATCACCTCCTGGGAGCAGCGGGTGGGGTAAACCCTCAGATCTTCAACGCAGTCCTTATCCCGGCAAGAGTCGAAAATCTTTCTTGTGTGTATGCATACGGCCTCCCGGATGCTGCGGTCCTCGCTGACGGGGCCGGGCACGACCTTTTCTGGCATAGAATTCCCTCCTAAATTTGGATGGTTATGGGCGGCTAAGCGCCCATTAGGGGTTTTGCTTACAACACATCTTATGTACCAGGCGGGTTTTGGTGCGGGCCGGCCGGTTTTTCTCTTGCCCTTTCCTGTCTTTTCCGCTATAATAAAATTGTAGGATTTCCAGGCGGGACACACTCCCTCCCACTTTCCTTAGAAAGAAGGCCCGTTATGTCCATCGGATTTATCCAGAATGACCTGGACCTGAAGCTGCTGGTCCTCTATATTATGGACCGGGCCGCCGGTCCCATCACCTTTTTGCAGCTGTTCGAGCTGGCCCTGTTCGACGCGGGGGTGGACTACTTCTCCCTCCATCAGGCGGTGGAGCATATGGTGTCCACCGGCCAGCTCTCCCAGGAGGAGGGCCGCTACGCCATCACGGAGAAGGGCCGCCGCAACAGCCAGATCTGCCAAAGCAGCCTGCCCCGCTCAGTGAGGCTGCACTGCGACGAAAATCTGATCAAGGTCAACGAAGCTCTGCGGCTGGAATCCCAGGTCCGCGCCCGGATCATGGAGCGGGAGGACGGCTCCGTCAACCTGTGTCTCACCCTGGAGGACAACACCTCCCCCCTGCTCCACCTGGCTTTGTTCTCCCCCAGCCTGGAGCAAGCCCAGCAATGGGCCCAGACCTTCCGGGAGGACCCGTCCGCCCTGTATCTGGGAATTATCAAGCTGCTGCAAAAGGAGGATTCTGATGAGACGTAACGACCGCGCCCAGGACCGGGACTTTTCTCTGGCCCTCATTGACCGCTGCACCCACGGGGTCATGGCCCTGTCCACAGGAGGGCCCACCCCCTACTGCCTGCCCCTGTCCTTTGTTCGGGTGGGGGACGAGCTGTACTTCCACTGCGCCCGGGAGGGACGGAAAATTGATCTGCTGCGCCGTTTCCCCCAGGTGTGCGTCACCTTCGTGGGGAACGACAGCCCCGCTTTCGTGCCGCCGGCTATGTACACCACCTATTTCCAGTCCGTCATCGTCACCGGTACGGCCAGCGAGGTCACTGATGGCAAGGCGGAGGCCCTGCGGGCCCTGTGTCAGAAGCTCACCCCGGCGCATATGGCTGGCTTCGATGAGGCGGTGGAAAAAAGTCTGGCCGTCACCAGCGTGTGGAAAATCCACATGGAGGAAATCTCCGGAAAAGCGAAAAAGTAGAAGGAAACCGCCCCCGGCCGGGGGCGGTTTCTTTTATCGCGCTTCCTTCAGCTCAGCCACGTCCTGGGTCAGCATCCGGACCGCTGTCTTTAAAACCACAACGTCCGCCTCCAGCTCGTCCGTCTGATCCTTGGGAACCATAGTATCCAAAATCGTCTGCTGTCCCTCCGCCAACAGGTTGAACTGTGTCTTGACCTCCACATCCAGCCGGACCTTGATGCCCGACACATCCAGCTGCAGCTTCTCCAGTGCGGTCTCGTGCCGCTCCAGCATCTCCCCCTGCTTTTCCAGAATTTCTCCTTGTCTTTCCACGGTTTGGTTCAGCTTTTCCAGCATCTCTCCCTGTTTTTCCACAGTTTGGTTCAGCTTTTCCAGCATTTCTCCGTGCTTTTCCACAGTTTGGTTCAGCTTTTCCAGCATTTCTCCGTGCTTTTCCAGTATTTCCCCGTGTTTTTCCAGTATTTCTCCCTGTTTTTCCAGTATTTCTCCGTGCTTTTCCAGAATCACCAGGATTTTTTCTTCATTGTTCATATTCTTTCTCCTCTCTACTGATTTGTTTCAGCGGCTGAGTTCTTCCCATATAGTCCTTTGTGTCAACAGGCAGCCCCCGGGAGCGCAGGCCATAGGCCACCAGCCGGCTGATGATACTGTAGATCATGGCAAAAACAGGTACCCCCAGCACCATGCCGGCAAAGCCAAACAGTCCTCCAAACAGCAGGATGGAAAACAGCACCCAGAAGGAGGCAAGCCCGGTGGACTCCCCCAGAATTTTGGGGCCCAGGATGTTGCCGTCGAACTGCTGGAGCACCAGAATGAAGATAGCAAAGTAGATAGCCTGGAGAGGATTGACCAGGAAGATCAGCAATCCGCAGGGGATGGCTCCAATGAAGGGACCGAAAAAGGGAATAATATTGGTCACTCCAATGATGGTAGCCACCAGGGCGGGATAGGGAAATTTGAGGAGATTGCAGCAGACCAGACAGATAATACCGATAATCAGGGAATCCAGCAGTTTTCCATTGATAAAACCGCTCATAATCTTGTAGGCGCTGCGGACTTCCCCCACCAGCAGGTCCGCAATATCGGTGCGGAACAAGCTGTAGACGATTTTTTTGCTCTGGGCGGCAAAGATATCCTTCCGCGCCAGCAAGTAGACGGACACGATCATGGCGATGAGCAGGTCCTTCACCAGCACCAGAAAGCCCACCAGCATCCCGGACACCCCGGCCACCACGCCGGTGAGGTTGGGCATTACCGTGGTGCGCACCCACTGGAAGGTTGTGGACACCGACTCCAGGTTAGGCAGAATGTCGGAGTTCAGCCACTGCTCCAGGGAGGCGGCGGCGGAGGTGTAGGCACTCATGGCGGCAGCTTGAATTTCCGGGTTGTCCTCAAAGAAAGTCTGGATCCAGCCCTGGACCACCTCGATGTAATCGGGGATGGACTGGACCAGTCCCACCACGCTGTCATACACCTGGGGGATCACCATGGCCAGCAGCAGATAAATCAGAAAAAAGGCCAGCAGCAGGCTGAGGATAATGGCCACAAAGCTGAGAAACGCTATGTCCCGGCTGCCCAGCCGCCGGTGCTCGGGGGTAATGGCAGTCAGGAACTTTAAAATGGCCCGGTGGATGGGCAGCAGCAGGAAGGCAATTACCATCCCCATAAAAATGGGGCGCAGGATATTGCTCAGTGTGGTGAGGAACTGGTTTACCTTTGTGGCGTGGAACATCAAGAAAAAGAGACATAGCGACGCCGCAATCACCGCGAAGGCGGTAAGCCCTGCGGCCAGATAGGGATGCTTGTCAGTTCGCCTCACGCTCAACCCCACCTTTCCTTATACCTTCAGCTCCGCGTCGCCGCCCTCCAGGGCCGGGGCGTACCGCTCCAGCACCGGCTTGATTTCCTGGCTTAAAAACTCCTCCACCTGCTGAGGACAGCGGCCGATGTAGGCACTGGGGTCCAGGTGGGCGGACAGCTCCTCCCTCGTCATACCAAAAGCGGGATCGGCGGCCATCAGGTCGATAAGGTTGTTGGGCAGGCCCAACTCCTTCACGTTGCAGCCCGCCTCCTGGGACAGCACCCGGATACGCTCATGGAGCGCCTGCCGGTCCCCTCCCCGCTTGACGGCGTCCATCATGATGTTCTCGCTGGCCATAAAGGGCAGCTCCTCCAGCACGTGCTTTTCAATCACCTTGGGGTGGACCACCAGACCGGCGGCCACGTTGGCCCAGATATTCAGGATGGCGTCCACCGCCAAAAAGGCCTCGGGGACGCTAAGCCGCTTGTTGGCCGAGTCGTCCAGGGTGCGCTCGAACCACTGGGTGGCGGTGGTGACGGCGGGATTGCCCACGTCCACAATGACGTACCGGGCCAGAGAACAGATGCGCTCGCACCGCATGGGGTTGCGCTTATAGGGCATAGCCGAAGAGCCAATCTGGTTTGCTTCGAAGGGCTCCTCCACCTCCTTCAGGTGGCAGAGCAGCCGCAGATCGGTGGCAAATTTGCTGGCGGACTGGGCCACCCCGGCCAGGGTGGACACCACGTTGTAGTCCATCTTCCGGGAGTAGGTCTGTCCACTCACGGGGACAACGGCTGTAAAGCTCATCTCCTTTGCAATCTTCTCCTCCAGGGCCTTGACTTTCTCCTGGTCCCCCTCGAACAGCTCCAGGAAGGAAGCCTGGGTGCCGGTGGTGCCCTTGGAGCCCAGCAGGGCCAGGGTGGAAATGCGGTGGTCGATCTCGTGGAGGTCCATGAGCAACTCGTTCATCCATAGGGTGGCCCGCTTGCCCACGGTGACCAGTTGGGCAGCCTGGAAATGCGTAAACCCAAGGGTTGGCAAGGCTTTATACTTGTCAGCAAACGCCGCCAAATGGGCCAGCACCCGGACGGCCTTCTTCTGGACCAGCTCCAGCGCCTCCCGCATGAGGATCACATCGGTGTTGTCCCCCACATAGCAGCTGGTGGCCCCCAGGTGGATGATGGGCATGGCCTTGGGGCACAGCTCGCCGTAGGTGTGGACGTGGGCCATCACGTCGTGGCGCAGCTTCTTCTCCCACTGGGCGGCCCTGCCGTAGTCGATATCGGTGATGTGGGCCTCCAGCTCATCCACCTGCTCCTGGGTGACGGGCAGGCCCAGCTCCATCTCGGCCCGGGCCAGGGCCACCCACAGCCGCCGCCAGGTGGAAAACTTCTTGTCCGTGGAAAAGATATACTGCATCTCGTCGCTGGCGTAGCGGGAGGACAGGGGGCTCTCATAGCGGTTGGTAGACATAATATCGACCTCTCTCTGTTGTATGAGTCACGGGACTGTAAATTTTGTCTTTACCATTATAGCGCATCTTTCCTGCCTTTGCCACCCTTCGGAAAAATTTTCACAAAACTTTAAAGAAACGATCCCTTTTGCACAGGGCGCCGTCAGTCAGAGGATCCGTCCTCCTCCCCCCCGCCGTTGCCGCTCAGCACCAGAAGGCTGCTGTAATCCCGCAGGCACACCACATAGTCCGGCTGAGTCTCCTGGATGTAGTCGGTCAGGCTGATATTGGTATAGCGCAGGTCCAGGGCGTCCATCCGGTCGAAGCTGAGGTAGAGGATGCACTCCAGGGCGTTGGTAAAGCTGTCGCCATAGATCAAAATGGAGGGCAGTTCCTCACGGTGGGTCTGGATGGTGGTCTGGGCCACATCTCCCCCCATGTAGACCGCATAGGTCACATACTCCTCCTCCTGGGGCAGGATGTAAACCTGCGACGGGCTGTCCGCCCCGTTGTCCTGCCGGGTGAAGGGAACCTCCTCCCGGGGATGGAGGAGCTGGACCTGCTCCTGGCTGGTAACCACCCCCATCAGCTTCCGGGCCCGGGAGCCCAGGTAGGGGTCGGGCAGGGTCTCAAAGGTCACATCCTCCTCCCTGAGAATGGGCAGCTCCTCCCCTGTTATGGCCCGCAGCTGTTCCATCAGGATCTGATAGGTGAGGAAGGCCCCCTCCATGGTGTAATGGTGGTCCACCCGGGACATGTAACCCTCCGGATGGCCCAGCGCCTCCACCGCCGTCCCTACGTCTAAAAAGTCCACCCCACGCTCCGCCAGAGCGGCGGACAGCAGCTCCAAATTCAAATACTCCTGGACAAATGCCCGGTCCATATAGCCAGGGTAGGCCTCCGCCCAGTAGATATACTGGTTGGGAACGGCCACATAGCAGTAATGCCCGCCGTACTCCTCTGTCGTGTCTCGAATATGGGCCAAATTGTCCGCCATGGCCTCCGCGTCGGCGGCAGTCTGCTCCCGGTCTGCCTGCCGGTAGCCCAGATAGGGCAGGAACCAGCCGTCGGACAGAACCGTCTCGTTGACCACCGGCCGCTCCAGGACCAGGTCCATCTCGGTCTTCCACCGCAGCAGCGGCTCCCGCAGGGCGGCGTGGTCGGTGAAGTACTTCTCCAGCGCCCGGATATAGCTCCCGTCCCCATCCGCCTCGGCGGTGTACGCCGGGAAAGCGGCCAGGTTCCGGTTTTCAAAAAAGGACTCCTCCTCCTTCTCTGTCAGCAAGGTGGCAGCCATCATCCCAAACAGGAAAGCCAAAAAGCAGAGGCTGACAAACAGCTCTGAAATGCGGATTTTTTTCATGTTCTGCCCTCCCGTCAGAATTGGAAATAGATGAAGGGGTTGAAGCTGCCGGAAACCAGCTTGCCATAGGACAGCCACAGCAGCCCCAGGGCCAGCAGCTTGGGGCCCCAGTCCAGCACCACGGCGGACAGGGCGTCTCTCCGCCGCTCCAGCCGCTGCTGAATCCACAGCTTCCAGGGCAGCATGGCGATTAGGCAGACAATCCACTCCGGCCAATACTCCAGCAGGTAATATACCGCCTGGCCGTCCGCCGGACCGCCCAGGCCGAACATGGCCCGGAAGTAGCCCAGGGCGTACCGCAGCCCCGGGGAGCGGAACAGCACCCAGCCCAGCACCGCCGCCAGCATGGCGTACAGCCAGCCCACAGCCGCCGGGGCTCTTTTCAATGCGCCGCCCCACAGATACCGCTCCCCCGCCAGCAGCACCAGAAACCAGCCGCCCCACAGCACAAAGTTCCAGGAGGCCCCGTGCCACAGCCCGGTGAGCAGCCAAACCACCGTCAGATTAAACAGGTTCCGCCCTCTGGAGCACCGGCTTCCCCCCAGGGGGATATAGACGTAATCCCGGAACCAGGAGGACAGGGAGATGTGCCACCGCCGCCAGAACTCAGTGACGGAGCGGGAGATGTAGGGGTAGTTGAAATTCTCCAGAAAGTGGAAGCCAAACATCCGGCCCAGGCCGATGGCCATGTCGGAGTAGGCGGAGAAATCGAAGTAAATTTGTAGGGTGTAGGCCAGCGCCCCCAGCCAGGCCAGGGACATGGCCATATCCCCGGCGGGCTGGCCAAAAATTCCGTCAGCCACCTCTCCCATGGCGTTGGCCAGCAGCATCTTCTTCCCCAGGCCGAAGAGGAACCGGACCACCCCCTGGGAAAACGCGTGGAGCGTCTCCTCCCGCTGGGTAATCTCCCGCTCCACCGTGGTATAGCGGACAATGGGCCCCGCCACCAGCTGGGGGAACAGGGCCACATACAGGGCCACGTACAGGGGATTCCTCTGGCAGCGGGCCTCTCCCCGGTAGACGTCGATGACGTAGCTCAGCCCCTGGAAGGTGAAAAAGGAGATGCCGACGGGCAGGACAATCTCCGGCACGGGCACGGACAGGCCCAGGCGATTCAGATTTCCCGCCGCAAAGCCGGCATATTTAAACCAGCCCAACAGCCCCAGTCCCACCGTTACCGCCCCCCACAGCCCCAGCTTCCGCACCGCCGGACGCTTTGACGCGGCCAACAGCCCGCCCAGGTAGTTGGCCCCGATGGAGGCCAGCAGCAGCGGAAAATAGCCGGCTCCGCCGCAGCGGTAGAACAGCAGGCTGAAAGCCAGCAGCACGCAGTTGCGCAGCCAGCGCAGCCGCTTGGGGAGGCAAAAATAACATAGGAACAGCGCGGGGAAGAAAAACAGCAAAAATATCAGGCTGCTGAAAACCATACGGCATTCCGCCCTCTCTCGTATAATCAGGGAAAAGCGGCGTCACAGGACGCCGCTTCTGGGGTCAGGCCTGGCTCCGGTCCTTCTGGGGCACCATGATCCTCAGGTGGGAGCCCTCGCCGCACTTGCCCTTCTCGTCGTGTACCTCGATGTCGAACCACATCTTCCGCCGCTCGATCTCCCTCAGAGTGGCGGTGGCGGTCACCTTCATGCCCACGGGGGTGGGGGCCAGGTGGCGGACGTGGGCCTCGGCGCCCACGGTGGTCATACCATCTTCCAGATACGCCTGAGCCAGCTCCAGGGCGCAGGCCTCCATCAGGGCCAGCATGTTGGGGGTGGAGAGAATCTTTGCCCCGGCCGTGCCGATGCGCTTGGCGGTCATGGTGTCGTCCACCGTCCAAGTGAGACTGTGTTGGGTAGGCTTGTCCATTTTCTACATCTCCTTTTCAAAAATCAGGTCCATTTCAACCACGGTCCCCGTTCCCATCTGGACCGCCGGGATGTAGCCCACGTACCGCCAGCCCTCCTTGGCCCGGCGGTTGATAATCTCCCGCTGTCCTTTCGTCTCGCTCTTGTTGGTGGCCCACTGGACCCGGCCTGTGTAGACATGGATGCGCTCGTACTCATAGGTATACATAATATTTCTCCTCTCAAAAGGCTCCCTCTCTGAGGGAGCTGTCGAACGAAGTAAGACCGAGGAAACGCTTTTATCGAAAGGGCTTCCCTTCCCCGTCCAGCACCTCCCGGCGATGGAAGGTGACGAAATCCGGGGTATATTCCGGATATTCGGCACAAAAGGCGGTCCGGATCAGCTCCGGGTTCAGGCCCGGATTCTGGGCGGAAGTCACCAGGTCTACCATCATGGTGTCGCTCTGGCACTCGATGCGCCAGCTTCGGACCAGCGGTATTATGTCAATCTCTGTGAAGCCCGCCTTGGCCTTGTTGGATTTCTTTTTTACCACCAGGCTCTCTCTGCTGAGGAGGGCCGCCATAGCCGGTTCACACTCCTGGGGCCGGCTCTCGGGGTAGTCAAAGGTCATGATATAGTTGACATAACACAATTCCTTCAGCTTCCGCTCCGCCGGATAGCACTGGTGGATGATAATCCCCTCCGGCATAGCGGCGGTAAGCCGCTCCGGAATCTCGGCATAGCTTGTCCCCTCCAGCAGGCCGAACTCCAAAATCTCGCACTGGCTGGAGAACCCCACCGACAGGGGCAGGGCAATGGACACAAAGGGGTGGGGGTTAAAGCCCTCGGTGTGCTTGATGGGTATCTTGGCCCGGGCAAAGGCCCGCTGGAAGGTGCGCATCAAATCCAGATGGGAGATATACCGGGCCCGTCCCGTTTTGGTGAACAACAGCCGGTCAGCCACAGTGACCACCTCCCGTCAGAAGCCGGTTGGCTCCGCAGCCAGAGCAACGGGTGCGGCAGTCGGGGGTGGTCACCGACCGGCAGCACAGCTCCCGCTCCCGCCAGAGGAAATCGGTGCTCACCCCGGTGGACACCCGGCACCAGGGAAAGACCTCCTCTCTCCCCCGCTCCCGGTGGGCGTAGAAGTCCCCGTCCAGGCCGCAGGCGGCCAGGCCGTCCAGCCAGCGCTGATAGTCGAAATACTCCGTCCAGGCGTCCATCTTCCCCCCGTGGGCCCACACCCACTCCAACACGTCGGCCAAACGGCGGTCCCCCCGGGACAGGACGGCCTCCAGATAGCTGGTCTGGGGGTCGTGCCAGTTGTAGGTGATGGACTTATCCCGTTTCAGGGCGTCCCGCAGCAGGTTCACCCGCCTCTGGTACTCCTCAGCAGTGATCTGGGCCTCCCATTGGAAGGCGGTGTGGGGCTTGGGCACAAACCAGGAGGTGGACACGGTGATCCGCACCCCCCTGGCCCTGTTGGGACTGTATTCCCGCCAAGTGAAGTACACCTTCCGGGCCAGGTCGGCGATGCCCAGTACGTCCTCGTCGGTCTCGGTGGGCAGCCCCAGCATAAAGTAGAGCTTTACTCCGCTCCAGCCCCCGGCAAAGGCGGTACGGCAGGATTGGAGCAGGTCCTCCTCCCGCAAATTCTTGTTGATGGCGTCCCGCAGGCGCTGGGTGCCCGCCTCGGGGGCGAAGGTCAGCCCGCCCCGGCGCACCCGCTGGAGCCGCTCCATCAGGCTCATGGAGAAGGTGTCTGCCCGCAGGGAGGGCAGGGACAGCCCGATGTCCCGGGGGGCGCAGTAGTCCAGCAGCTCGTCGCACAGGGGGAGCAGGTCGGGGTAGTCGGTGGAGGACAAGCTGGACAGGGTCATCTCCTGATAGCCCGAGTCCTCAATGGCCTCTCTGCCGTATCGGGCCAGCAGCTGGGGACTGCGGGATCGCACCGGACGGTAGGCGTAGCCCGCCTGACAGAACCGGCACCCCCGGATACAGCCCCGGAACAGCTCCAGCATCACCCGGTCGTGGACAATTTCCGTGGAGGGGATGATGGTTTTTACCGGAAAATAGGCCTTGTCCATGTCCTGGATGATCCGTTTGGTGACCAGCTCTGGGGCTCCTTCCAGAGCCTTGACCTCCTCCAGAGTGCCGTCCGGGCGGTAGACCGGCTCATAAAAGGAGGGCACGTAGATACCCTCAATCTGAACCGCCTCCTCCAGAAACTCCTCCTTGGACCAGCCCTCCTCCTTGGCCTGGCGATAGAGGTCAATATACTCCAGGGTGACCTCCTCCCCCTCCCCCAGGACGAAAACGTCCACAAAGGGGGCCAGCGGCTCCGGGTTGTAGCAGCAGGTCCCCCCTGCCACCACCAGCGGCGTCAGCTCCGGCCGGTCTGCGCTGCGCAGAGCCAGACCGGCCAAATCCAGCATATTTAATACGTTGGTATAGGCCATCTCATAGCCCAGAGAAAAACCGATGATATCAAAATCCGAAATAGGGTCTCCGCTCTCCAAGCCGTAGAGAAGCAGCCCCTCCCGGCGCATCTCCTCCTCCATATCTCCCCACGGAGCGAAGCACCGCTCGCACCAGACGTCCGGCCTCTCGTTCATCACGCCGTAGAGGATACGGCAGCCCAGGTTGGACATGCCGATTTCATAGGTATCCGGAAAGCACAAGGCGTAGCGGACGTCCACCTCCCGCTTGTCTTTCACCACGGCGTTGTACTCTCCGCCGGTATATCGGGCCGGTTTTTGCACCTTCGGCAGGATATGCTCCAAAATACGGTTCATTTTCTTCCTCCCCGCTGTCATAAAGCGTATCCTTTATTTTACCTGTTTCCCGCCCCCCTGACAAGCCCTATTTCACCATTCCGAACAATTATTTTGCTGAAACAGCCCGCCCAGCAGCCAAAGAGCCACCAACAGCAGGGTAAAATTCCCCCGGGTTCCCGCCAACATCAGGCCCGCCGCCCCTGCTGCCGCAGTGCACAGGACGTCCAGCCAGCCCCCCACACCACCGGCCAGCTTCGGCCCCCCCAGCAGAGCCAGAACACAGTACAGCGCCCGTCCCCCGTCCAACCGTCCCACCGGCAGCATGTTGAACAGGGCCAGCGCCAGATTGAGTCCGGCAAAGGTGACCCCGTCCCTCCAGTGGCAGCAGGCCAAGGCCAGCAGCAGGTTTGTCCCCGGCCCCGCCAGGGCGGACAGCCCTTCCTGCCAGTACCCCAGAGGCCGGTCCAGCACCATCTCCGCTCCAATTGCTGTAAGGCGAATCCTCTTTACTTCTCCGCCCAGCATCCGGATGGCCCCGTAGTGGCCCAGCTCGTGGGCCGCGCAGGCCAGCATGACCATCGGGACAAAACAAGAGCGGTCCAGATAATTCAGCCAGGCCGCCAGCAGAAAAAATCCCACCGTCGCCTCCACCCTGCCTAGCCGCATCACGAGTCTAAAAAGTCTACATAATAGGCGGGATTCAGGTGCATTTTGTTAAATTTCAGCTCTAAATGGAGGTGGGGCCCGGTGGACGAGCCGGTGGAGCCGATTCTGGCCAGCGTGTCCCCCATAGACACCGCCTGTCCCTTCACCACCTCCACCTTGCTGCAGTGTGCGTAAAATGACTTTACACCGTTTCCATGGTCTACCTGAAGATAGAGTCCGTAAGAGTCGTCCTTCCCGGTATACTCCACCGTCCCGTCAGCGAAGGCGGCGATGGGATCCCCCATGTGCCCGCTGATGTCCACCCCGGTGTGGAAGTGGTACTCCCCGTTAATGGGGTGGTCCCGGTAGCCATACTCCGAGTTGAGCCGCCCCAACACCGGGGTCATGGTCTCCAAGTCCCCCAGAGACAGCTGGTCCATGGTATAGTTCTTCGGCAGCTCCTGCCCGGAATAGTCCGACACCATCACCACAGTGCCCGCCGCCGGAACGGCAGGCTCCGGTTCTGGTTCCGGTTCCGCCGCAGGCTCCGGCTGAGGCTGCGGGAGCTCCAGCCCAAAGCGGGACAGCTGGATGTAGTGGGCAGCCCGCACTGCCGCCACCGGCGATTGGCTGAGCAATGCCGCCTCCCCTGGCAGTATATCCTGCGGGGCGGGCGGTGTAACAGACGCCGGCTGCGCCGGCTCTTCCCCCTTGTCCGCTCCGAAAACTTCCACACAAAACGCCCCGATATTCGACAGCACTGTATCACTCCCGGACAGCGACTTCCCCAGATTGGACAGCGCCTGCTCAAAGTCCAGATCGGTGGAGATCAGCGTTAGAATGTTGTCCCGGACTTGGACCAACCGCTGGGGAAATACTCCGTTCCAGAAAAATACAGTGAGAAACAACGCCAGACATACCACCAGCTGGAACAGCCGGACACCTTCCTGGCTCCTTCCCCGCTGCCGGCCCCGCCCTCCTGAATATTGACTCCTGCGGCCCACCGCTTGCTGGCTGTACATGGACACTCCTCCCTTTCGCTCCGACTTTCTTTACAGCAGTTTATTCCGGATAAATATGTAATATTACTCTTGACAGATGACTGAGAAAATATTATTATAGTAGCGGTTCATCCGGGTGTGGCGAAGCTTGGTATCGCGCTTGGTTCGGGTCCAAGAGGCCGTGGGTTCAAATCCCGCCACTCGGACCATGCGGAGTGTCTTTATAGGATTTGAGTATCCTTGGAGGACACTCCGCATTATGTTTGCTCAAAATCCTATACGGCAATCCGCGACCGGGAGTAGCTGACGGCTACTCCCGGTCGCGTCCCCATGGTGATCTCCTCAGCCAGGATTTTCCGGCGGTCCGGGACAGAGAAAGTACCGATACAGTTATAATAGATGGTGATGTGCTGGGTGGTAACGCCGTCCTGCTTTTCCGCATGGTACACGTCGATATGGTCAATCAACTCCGCCACCATGCGCTGGGTAATCTCGGTGGCGTTGGTGTACCGTCGGACTGTCTCCAGAAACGTGTCAATGTCCATCCGCCGGCCCTCGCTCTTTTTCAGCTCCAGCCGCAGCGCCTTGATCCGCTTGGCGTTCTCCCCCTGCTCCTGCTCGTACCGCTGGGACATCTTCGCAAACCGGG
>JAAWLY010000046.1 GCA_022798155.1 Lawsonibacter sp.
GATGGCAATTCTGCTTTGATGCTGGTCTGTGCCAGGCTCCGCCATGTAGCTGGCACCCAGTGGGGCAACAAGAAGTACATGAATATGAAGCACTTAGAGACTACCCTGGAGGATGCCTCTATTGCTGGCTGATTCTATTCTGCCAGAGCCTGCAAACTATTTTGCGCATAACTCTTGACACTACCGACAGGCCTGCGGTGAGCCGGAAGTGGTGATTAAAATTAGTATGGAATTGTTGGAAGAAGTGTTATAGATTATAGCAAATCGCCTGATAAAAAGACCGCTTGCAATATCCCTTTTACCCTTCGTATTGTTTGCCAGAAACTCTGACAATTTGACAAATCAAAGATTGAAACTGAAAATTAACTATGATATAATCAGTCCAATAAATCCCGATTTAATGAAATAGTCGGAGGCGGGGTATTGCTTATGGAAATAAAGATGAAAGACTTACCAATAATCACTGTTATTGGGAAGGAAGGTTTATGTACTGCAGAAAAGAATATGGTTCAACAGTTATGGCAAGAAGCCAGTTCTCATTTCAATGAGGTGGCTGCGCTTGGAATGAAAAATCCAGATGGGACATATGTAGGATTTTGGGGAGCAATGAGTGATGAGAATAGGTCTTTTCGTCCATGGACGCATCAGTTTACAAGAGGATTATACCTTGCAGGTGTGGAAGCTTATGCGGATGCAATTGCGCCTGAAGGATGGACTAAATGGGTTATTCCAGCGCGAAAATATATTGTTGTGGACGTTGAACGAAACAGATATAGCGAAATATTCGATGAGGTAATAAATAATACCATTCCTGAAAGGGGAATGAAACTCACGGGGGCAGTGTGTGATTATACTGGGCCTTCGACAGGAAAGAACAAGCTATTTTTCCCCGTTGAATCTTGATAGGAAATTCTCGTGTATCGGGCAGTTATTCATGATGGATAACTGCCCGCATCGTTATTTTGACGAAAAACCAAGAAATAGAACTTTTATCAACACAAAAGGGAAAAGTGAGCTTGCAATTGCGCAATGTCATTAAGTAGAAGGCATGCTTCGAAAATATCAAACCGCCATACCACGTCACTCCATCAAGGTGCGTCGGGCGGCTTGTTGAATAAAGTTTTGATACCTCCGGTATCGAAGTGACCGTGTCCGCGGTAAGTCGGGTCTTTATGCTCAGACCGCTGCTCCGACACCTTGAGATCCGCTCTATCCATAGAGCTGTGCGGCGCTAGTTTCGCTATAATCGCCGACTTCAAACCGGAACTCTGCCCGGTACAGTTTTCCGTTCCCGCCCCGGAAGGTCCCCCGAACGGTGCAGCGGAAGGAACCATCCTCCAGAGCTAGGGTGGGCGACTGTCCCTGGAGGGTGACGGTGCGGACCCCGCCGCCCTTCAGCGGAGCGATCTCCACCGCCAGCGCGCCCTCCAGCGGAAGGCTGAAGGATAGCTCCGCCTGGGTGACGGAGTAGCCGTAGATACCGCCGGGGGTTTCCAGAGGGTCTGCTTCGTACAGCGCGGGCCCTCCCTCCGCCGGACCGGCCCGCCACAGGGTGGCGCTCGACTCCCGCCCGTATTCGTCCTCATCCCCGGTCAGGCGGAGGTTTAAGGCGGGAAGCTCCGTGATACATTCCCCCAAGGCCTCCCAGTCTGTGCCGCCGGGGAGGTAGTAGGATTCCCTTTGAATTTTCTCGCCGTACAGCGGCGTCAGCCTGACATATTGGTCAGACAGATGAACCGACAAAGCCCCCTGGGGCGTGTCAAACATCAGATATAGGGATTTCCCTTCTGGCTCGAAGGAGTAATTTCCCATGATGTGCTCCATGGGCAGGGCGGACAGATACCGGCCCAGGGCATCCTCGTCGGTACAGACCAAGACAGCGTGATAGGGGTCGTCCTCCCACTGAGCATGGCGGAGGGTGAACTGCTTCGGGTCCTGGGACTGGTAGATCAGCTCCGCCCCGGCGCCCTCCCCGTAGGCCAGGGCCACATAGCCGCAGCTCATGCACAGCAGGAAGAACACCAACCCCACTGTCAGCGCCCCGGAGGGCTTTCTTTTCGTGTCCACCACGCTTTTCAGCCGGTAGCGCAGGGCCCCCGCCGAGGCGGACAGGCAGGTGGTGAACCCCCGCTCGTCCCCGGCGGTTTTGAGCAGCAGATCAGCGTATTGGCGCTTGGTGTCCTCGTCGCAGTTCAGCAGCACCGTCTCGTCACAGCTCAGCTCCAAATCCTCGGCGCTCTTTTTCATGGCCCGCCACATCAGGGGGTTGAACCAGCACATGGCGGTGCAGAATACTAGAAAAAATTTGCTCCAGGCGTCCTCTCGGCCGATGTGGATCAGCTCGTGGCGGAACACAAGGGCCAGTTCCTCCGGGGAGTAGTCCCGCTCCGGCAGCACCACCCGCACCGACCGGTCAAACAGGCCCACCGACAGGGGCGTGGGGACGGCGGGGGAGGTCACCAGCTTGAATTTGGGCTTTTTGAACCGGGCGGCCTCCACCTCCCGCCGCCAGACCTCCAGCGCGGCAGGCTCGGTAACCGGGACGGCGGGCTTTAAAATGCGGACGCGGAACACCAGATGGGAGACAATCTTCCACCCCAGCACCGCCAGAACTCCCGCCAGCCACACCCCCAGCAGCGTCCACACCAGCCCGGAGGGGGCCTCCACCACCCAGCGGGGGCGAGGCAGCTGCATATAACCCATCTGGGTCAGATAGAGGTAGTTGGGTAGCAGCCACAGCACGGCGCAGGCCCGGGCGCTGATGTGCCTGCGCAAAAAGGGCAGGGCGGGCATCAGCACAAGGTAGTACAGGC
Source organism: Lawsonibacter sp. (assembly GCA_022798155.1). Classification (GTDB taxonomy): domain Bacteria; phylum Bacillota; class Clostridia; order Oscillospirales; family Oscillospiraceae; genus Lawsonibacter. The sequence goes on from JAAWLY010000046.1 coordinate 2,814, forward strand.
AGATATGGAGGAACACGCCGAAGCAGAAGCTCAGGGTGATCTGGGCGACAGTCTGAATGTTGGAGCAGACCGCCCCGAGGATTACAAGGGTCAGCAGACACAACGGAAGTAGCCGGCCGGAGATATAGGGCAGGTACCGTTGCCGGTCTGTGTCTCCGCCATCCTCCGCCCGATCAAACAGCACATAGGCAAACGCCCCGCTGTACAGCAGGGAGCAAAAGCCCCTGATGAGCAGCTCGGTGGTCATAGCGCGCCCCTTTCCAGCAGGGCCCGCAGCTCCTCCAGCTCCTGGCGGGTCAGTCCGCTGTCGCACAGCGCGGCGGCAAAGGCGGGCAGGCTCCCCCCGCAGACCTTCTCCACAAAGCTGCGGCTCTGCTGGGCCAGGTAGTCCTTCTTTGTCACCAGCGGAACATATCGGGCGCTGCGGCCCTCCTTTGTGATTTGAACAAAGCCCTTGTCTGACAGCCGCTTGAGTACCGTCAGCAGGGTGGTCAGGGCCATGGGGTGGGTACCCTGCAAAATTTTGTTGATCGCTTCCCGGGCCACCGGCGGCTCACAGGCCCAAATGGCCTGCATCACCTCCAGCTCGGCGTCGGGCAGACGGTGAATGGTGGTCTCCATAGAGAATCCCTCCTGCTCTACAACTGTAGAATTTACTTTATTCTACAACAATAGAGTAATGGTGTCAACCCCCATCGCGCAAAAAATGCCCGCTGATGATAGAATGATTTTGCGCACGATTCCTGATATTGCAAACCGCTTGTCCCGCTATTCCCACATCTATGGGCAGAAATAACGGCATCCCTGGACCAGACGGGTCAGGAATGCCGTCAAATGACAGGCTTTACTGCAACAGGCTAATCGCAACCGACAGGCAGATATCCCCACCGCTGTCCACACGGTACGCCTTTTCCACATCGCTGCCCCAGCTGTCGATTCCGCCCACTCCCCGCATGGCGCCGCAGAGCGTTACCACCGTGCGGACGGGGACGGGCAGTTCCTCCACATGGGCGGCCTGCTCCAGCTGCTGCGGGGAGAAGGGCAGGGCGGAGAAGGCGAAGGGGGTGTCTGTCAGCGCCAGGGTCAACCTGCTGCCATCCCGGGCGTGGAGAACGGCGGCCCGGGTGTCTGCATGACAGCCGCACTCCTGGGGCACCAGATAGGCGGGGATATGGGGCGCCTCGCGGTGCCAACCAAAGACGCCCCCCTTTTTTCGGTCTGGGTAGGTCTCGCCGGACAGGCCCAGCCACTCCACCCGCTCCAAGGGCTCCGGCGTGGCGAAGCGCAGGCCCATCAGGGGCAGTCCAGGCCGGTTCGGTCCGCCGAAATAGTGGACGGTCACAGTCATACGGCCGGTATCCTCCACTGTATAGGTCACGTCGGTGCGCAGACCGGGCAGGGCGGGGGCGGTGTAGGTGAAGCGGACAGCAACCTTCTCCTCATTTTCCGCCAGAATTTTGATGCTTTCACACCTTTGCCAGCGATCCACGGCGGACCAGACAGCGCTGCTGAGGGCGAATCCACTGCCCAGGTCGTTCTCGGTGGGGGCCCGCCAGTAAGCCGGACGGGGGGCCCGCCACAGCCATTCGTGGCCATCCACACGCAGAGAGGCCGGCCCGCCCTCCGGATAGGAAAACAGAACTTCAAAGCTCTCTCCCCGCACCCCCAGGGCTCCGTCCCCATGGGTGATGCGCAGGGGGGATTTTTCTATCCCTCCGGCGGGGAGGGCCAAGGCCGCTTTCGCCCGCCCGTTTGCCCTGTCGTGGGCCGCCCGCTTCTCGGGGGAGGAGTACCAGTAGCGCACCTCCTGCACGGCGGGTTTTTCCCTGCCGTCAGCGAAGACGATGCCGTTGCCGCTGAAGGCGTAGTCGGTCTGCCGCTCGCCGAAGTCCCCTCCGTAGCCCAGCACCCGGCGGCCGTTTACGTCTGTGCGCCACAGGGCCTGGTCCATATAGTCCCAGATGAAGCCCCCCTGATACTGGGAAAACTCCTCCTCCAGGCGGATGTAGCTCTCCATGCCGCCCAGAGAGTTGCCCATGTCGTGCATATACTCGCACAGAATGAAGGGCTTCTTTGGTTTGCTTTCCAGATAGACTCGAATGTCCTCCGGCGGGGCGTACATCCGGCTCTCCACGTCGGAGATGCGGTCGAACGCCCGGCAGTGGAACACCCCCTCGTAGTGGACCAGCCGGCTGGGGTCATTTTTGCGGAAGAAGTCCGCCATGGCCAGGATATCCTCCCCGGCGAAGGACTCATTGCCACAGGACCAGAAAAGGATGGACACATGGTTCTTGTCCCGCTCAAACATGGACCTGGCCCGGTCTGCCACGCACTCCCGCCATTCAGGCAGGCTGCCCGGCACATTCCAGGAGGGGTCCACCTGCCCCAGCTTTTGCCAGGAGCCGTGGCTCTCCAAATTGGCCTCGTCCATCATGTAGATTCCGTTTTGGTCGCAGAGATAATACCACGCCGTCTGGTTGGGGTAGTGGCAGGTGCGCACGGCGTTGATGTTGTTTCGCTGAAAGGTCTCCATGGCGGCGGTCATGTCTGCCAGGCCGATGGCCCGGCCGGTGTCCGGGTTCCACTCGTGGCGGTTGACCCCGTTGAGGACCAGCCGCGTCCCATTGAGGAGCATCAGACCGTCCTTCCGCTCGAACCGGCGGAACCCAACGCTGTAGGGGATCACCTCTGTGACCCTCCCGCCTGGAGCGGTGACGGTCAGGGTTACAGTGTACAGCTCCGGATGGTCATGGTCCCAGGGGCGGATATTCTCAAAGCGGAAGGGCTGGCTGCGCAGATAGTTTCCCTCAGGCTTCAGCTCCAGGCTGCCGTGAAACAGGGGCCCCTGGACAGGATGGGTCAGCGCCATATGTACCGCCCCCTCCCCCTCCAGCAGCAGGCGGAGGGACAGAGTGCCGGTGGAGTTGTCCTCCTCCAGCCCGGTCTGGAGCCACAGGTCGGCCAGGTGGACGCTGGGCTTGGCGTAGAGGAAGACGGAGCGGAAAAGGCCGGAAAAGCGGAAAAAGTCTTGGTCCTCAATCCAGGCGGCGCTGGAGCGCTTGTACACCTCCACGCATAGCCGGTTGCCCGTCTCCTTGACATAGGGAGTCAGGTCAAAGTCGGAGGGGGTGAAGCTGTCCTCGGCGTAGCCCACGAAATGCCCGTTGAGCCACACACAAACAGCCTGTTCCGCTCCCTGAAAGCTGATGCAGACCGCCTTTCCCCGCAGGCCCTCCTCCAGGTCGAACGCCCGGACATAGCTGCCTACCGGGCAATCCTCCCGGTTAATCTCTGGGGGACGCAGCTCCGCGTGCCCGTCCCAGGGGTAGAGGGTGTTGATATACTGGATCTGCCCAAAGCCCTGGAGCTCCATGTGCCCCGGCACCCGGATGGTCCCGAAGGAGGAGTCGTCAAAATCCACCCGCCAGAAGTCCGCCGGGCGGGCGGAGGGGCTGGGACTCCAAGCGAAGCGCCACAGCCCGTCCAGGGACTGGCGCAGGGAGGTCTCCCCCCGCTCCGCCTCCTCCGGGGAGGCATAGCACACGTGGTCGGAGTGGGCGTCCAGCCGGTTTACCCGGAAAACGGTGGGGTCGGTGAGCCAGTTGAGGTCAGGCTGCATGTTAAAGCCCCCTTTTTTGAATTCTGATCTGCCGCTCTCATTTATATAACAAACCGGGAATAGAAGCAAGTCATTCGCCGCCATTAGTTTCATTTCAGGCCGTTTCAATCATCTGTTGCCTCCGCTTGGGAATCAATCCGGATGGATCAGTTTGAAGTACTCAATAAAATGTATCGCTGCTGGAGACAACTGCGCGCGCTTTAAATAGCCTAAGTAAACCGTAGTGCGGATCACCGGAACAACCGGCACAACCGCGACGGAGAAGCCGCCGTCCGGTCCGTCCCTGCGCAGTGCGGCGATGTGCCTGGAAAACAGCATCGAGACACAGCCGCCCTTTCGGACCATGTCCAGGATAGCCTCTAAATTGTGGCTGCTAAACACCACCTTGGGGTGGAAGCCCGCCTCCCGGCAGGCCCGTATGCACAGGTCATAGGGCATGGTATCTTGGCGGATCAAAGAAAACTGCTCCGCTGCCAGTTGAACCAGATCAATCTTTTTCTCACCGGCCAGGGGGTGGTCTGGCGGGAGGACAGCGACCAGCTCGTCGGTGCAGTAAGGAATTTTTACGATTTGAGACTCCTCATCCGGGTTGTGCTCTAGGTATACGCTGCTGTCCCGATAGATGCCAATGTCGCATTCGCGCGCCAACAGCTGTTTCCGAATCACCTGGGTATCAGTTTCGCAGATGTCCAGGCGCACCGTGGGGTGGTCCATCTGGAATTTGACAAAAGCCTCTGTGATGTTGTACTGGGCAATGACGGGGATTGTGCTGATGGACAACGACTGCATCTCGTGGTGGAAATACCGAAAAGCCGCCGATTCATACTCATATTGCAGCTTTGCCATGGACTGGGCATAGGGCAGCATAAGCTGACCAAATTCTGTCAGCGCCACCTTTCGGGACGTGCGGGTAAACAGCGGCGCCCCCAACTGCTTCTCCAGCGCTTTGATGTGTTTAGACAGGGAGGACTCGCCGATATACAGCCGCTCCGCGGCAGTCCAGAAATTCAAGGTGTCCGCCAGAACAACAAACTCTTTTAAATATGAAATGTCCATACCGCCCCCGCTTTCGCAATTGATTCCTATCATGAATTGATTCTAAAAGGAAAAGAATTGCTTGTCAATCCTTTTTGTGGCATACTTGATTCAAAACCAGTAAAAGTAAAATGAAAGGAGAATTATGATGGATCATCGCACTGAGATATTAGACCTGCGTACGGCGCTGGAGGTGCTGCGGGACACCCCGGGCCAGCTTGTCGAGACCAATGTGGAGGTGGACCCCGCCGCCGAGCTGTCCGGGGTATATCGCTATGTGGGCGCGGGCGGCACCGTTATGCGCCCCACCACGGTGGACGGCCCCGCCATGGTCTTTCACAACGTGAAAGGCCACCCTGGTGCGTCGGTGGCCATCGGCGTGCTGGCCAGCCGGGCCAGGGTGGCCAACCTGTTCGGCTGCAAAAAGGAGGAGCTGGGCCACCTGGTTCAGTCCTGCGCCGCCAACCCTGTCCAGCCCGTGGCGGTGAACGGCCCCGCCCCCTGCCAGGAGGTGGTCCACCGGGCGGAGGACCCGGATTTTGACCTGTTTCAGATGATCCCCGCCCCCACCAACACCCCCGTGGACGCGGGGCCCTACATCACCCTTGGAATGTGCTACGCCACCCACCCGGACACGGGGCTCAGCGACGTGACCATTCACCGGATGTGCATCCAGTCCAAGGACGAACTGTCCATTTTCCTCCAGCCCGGCTCCCGGCATATCGGGGCTATGGCGGAGCGGGCCACGGAGCTGGGCCAGCCCCTGCCCATTTCGGTGTCCATCGGGGTAGACCCGGCCATTGAGGTGCTCTCCTGCTTTGAGCCGCCCACGACCCCCCTGGGCTTCAACGAGCTGTCCATCGCCGGGGCGCTGCGGCAGCGGCCTGTGGAGCTGGTGAAGTGCGTGTCTGTCAACGAGCACGCCATCGCCAACGCCGAATATGTCATCGAGGGCGAGATTTTGCCGGGGAGCAATCACGTAGTGGAGGACCAGAACTCCCACACCGGTTTTGCCATGCCCGAGTTCCCCGGCTACAACGGCCCCGCCTCTCACGAGTGCTGGCTGCTAAAGGTCAAGGCGGTCACCCACAGGAAAAACCCCATCATGCAGACCTGCATCGGCCCCAGCGAGGAACACGTCAACATGGCGGGCATCCCCACGGAGGCCAGCATACTGGGCATGATCGACAAGGCCCTGCCGGGAAAGGTGGTCAACTGCTATGCTCACCGCTCCGGCGGCGGCAAGTACATGGCGGTGCTGCAATGCAAAAAGACCGTCCACACCGACGAGGGGAAGCAGCGGCAGGCCGCGCTTCTGGCGTTCTCCGCCTTCCCGGAGCTGAAGCACGTCATTTTGGTGGACGAGGATGTGGACATCTTCGACACCAACGACGTGCTGTGGGCCATGAACACCCGCTTCCAGGGGGATCGGGACATCATCACCATTCCCGGTGTGCGGTGCCATCCGCTGGACCCCAGCTCCAGCCCGGCCTACACTGGATCCATCCGGGATGTGGGCATCTCCACCAAGACCATCTTCGACTGCACCGTCCCCTTTGAGCTGAAGGACCACTTCCACCGCGCCCCCTTCCTGGAGGTGGACCCGGAGAAATGGCTCCATGGTTAAGCGGCGTTTGATTATCGGCATGAGCGGGGCCTCCGGCGCTCCGCTTGCGGTGGAGCTACTGCGGCAGCTCCGGGAAAAACACCCGGAAATTGAAACGCATCTGGTAATCACCCGGGGCGGGGAGCTGACGCTGGCCCAGGAGACGGACGCAACGCTGGATGGACTGCGCGCCCTGGCCCATGCCTGGCATGAAAACGATGCCATTGGCGCGTCCATTGCCAGCGGCAGCTTCCCCACCATGGGCATGGTGGTAGTGCCGTGCAGCATGAAAACTGTGGCGGGCGTTGTATCCGGCTACAGTGATAATTTGTTGCTGCGCGCCGCCGACGTGTGTCTGAAAGAGCGGCGCAAGCTGGTGCTGGTGGCCCGGGAGAGTCCGCTGTCCACTGTCCATTTGCGCAACCTCTACGAGGCCAGCCAGCTGGGGGCGGTGATTCTGCCCCCTATGCTCACCTTTTACAACCACCCCCAGTCTCTGGAGGACTGTACTCAGCACACAGTAAACCGCATTCTCTCCCAGTTTGGCCTGGATGAGGGTGGATACCAGTGGGAGGGGATGGCTTGAAGAATTTCACAATGTCGCGGACATTCTTAGGCTGTAATATTACGGCGCAGGTTACAGTTCTGGATGAGGGAATTCACGCGCTGGTCGCGGGCGGCCACCACCCCCATATCGGGGCGGTGGGAATCGTTGATCCCGCCGGAAACTGTACGATGGTCGAGTTTCCCAATCACCAGGAAAGCGCTGTCTGCCAGCAATGGACCTCCGCGCTCTCCGCCGCGGGCTTTTTGCCGGCTGTGGTCGAAGCGGGCATCCACTACGATTCTTTGGACAGGGATGGGATTTGTGCTGTGCTCGCGCTTACGAAGGATTTGCTGGAAAGCACACTGCACAGACTGGAGCAAGGCTGCTGATAATAACGCTCCGCATGGTCAACAGCAGATACTGTCCGTTCAGGACGGCATCCCTCTGCTGCCATTGGCCGTCCTAGCACTGCCACACGAGGACCTTGCCACCCGGGCTCAGCAGACGCAGAGGGGCGTCGGGCAGCTGAGCCAGCTGCTCAAAGGGGATGGGCTCCGCCCGGCCGGCGATGCCGACGGTGGCACGCTGCTCCGCTGACCGCTCCCCCAGCGGAGCAGCGAAGCATCTGTCCGCTCTCGCTGTTGCGGCCGGCCACACCGCCCACCGCGCTCTTTCCCTGGACCACCCCCTGGAAAGAGCCGCTTTCACCCATCCGCTGGAAAAGACGCAGAAACTCCCATTAGCCGAAGTATGCAAGATCTACAAGAGAAAATTGGCGTTGGCAAGGCAAAAAATGCGCAGCAAGCGGTCGGAAGAGAACTACCGAAACCGGACAGGGGTACCGCCCCTTGTCCGGTTTTTTGGGGTCAGCCCGCCGCCGTAATATTTTTCGTGGGGTTTCGCCGCGGGGCGTGTATAATAGAGCAGAGGCAAAAAAGGGAGGTGGGACCGTGCACGAGAAAGAGATCATACAGCTGCTCCGGGACCGGGACGAACGGGGGGCCAGCGAGCTGGCGTCCCACTACGGACCGATGATGCGCTATATCATTGCCCCCATCCTGCCTAACGACCAGGACCGGGAGGAGTGTCTGTCTGAGGTGGTCATGCTGGTCTGGGACAAAATCGACACCTACGACCCCCGGCGGGGCAAGTAGACCACCTGGCTTACGGTGCTCACCCGCAACGCGGCCCTGAACCGGGCCCGGCGAAGAAAAGAGGATACGGAGGAGCTCTCCGACAAAATCCCCTCCGGGGAGCGCTCGCCGGAGCAGGCCCTCCTGCAAAAGGAGCGGGTGGCCGCCCTGCAGAGGGCCATCGCACGGCTGGCCCAGAGGGAGCGGATCATCTTTTACCGCAAATATTACTACCAGCAGCCCACCGCCCAGATTGCCGCCGAGCTGGGCATGACGGAGCGGGCGGTGGAGGGGCGGCTGTACCGGACGAAGAAGAAACTGCGGGATATGCTGGGAGGTGAGGGACATGACGGAGCGGGACTTTGACAAGCTGCTGGAGGCCGCGGCGGAGGAGAACTTTCCGGACGACATCGTGCGGGAGGTGACCCCCTGGCGCAAAGCCATGGGAAATGTCATCGGCGGCAGCGGTATGTGCGCCATTACCATCAACTTTCTCAACCTGAATATCCTGCTGCCCACTATCGGAGTGATCCTGCAGCTGCTGGGCTTTCGCGGCCTGCGGCGGGAGAACCGCTGGTTTACCGCCTGCTGGGTGCTGGCTCTGCTGCGGGCGGTGCTCTATCTGCCCACCGTCGTCGTCAACGCCACCATCTATCGGGGAGTATTTTACGAGAGGTTCTATCAGGACATGACCGCAGTTAGCCTGGTGACACAGCTGCTGCTGTTCTTCTGCCTCTGGCGGGGGCTGTGGGCCGCCCAGAGAAGGGCGAGCCTGCCCGTGAAGGCGAGCAGCGCCGGGGCGCTGCTTGTCTGGTATCTGGTGGTGACCGCCTTGGCCTGGATGGAGTACAGCGGCTGGATTGTGGCAATCCTTATGCTGGTGTGCTATGTCTGCATTCTGAAAAGCCTCTCCCGGCTCTCCCAGGAGATGGAAGAGGGGGGCTACGCCATCCAGCCGGCGAGGGTGCGTATCTCCGACGGGGCGGTGGTCAAGGGGATTCTGATCTTCCTGGCCGTGGGGATTACCTGCGGCTACCTCTTCTTTGGCAGCTACCCCATGGACTGGCGTCTGGAGGGGGGGAGGCTGTCGGCTGAGGTGGTGGAAATTCGGGATGAGCTGCTGGCCCTGGGCTATCCGGAGGGGGCCCTCCAGGACCTGAGTGAGGAGGACATTCTGGCCTGCCGGGGGGCGCTGCAGGTGGTGGTCCACGAGACCGACGAGCCGGTGAACGACGGCCGGGAGGTGCGGGAGACGTGGGGAAACCACACCCAAGTCTCCACCGTCTACGACGTGAAGGAGCTGCACATGACCGACGTGGCGGTGGAGCTGCCTGGGGAGCGGGAGCACTGGAAGATCTTCCACCACTTCCTCTGGACGGTGAACCCCGGCTTCCGGGGGACGGAGTCCCTCCAGCTCTGGCCGGCCTATACCCACTTCGAGGGCTGGGCCCCCGAGGGCCAGCCCACCGGCCGGGTGCTCTACGACAACCCCAAGGGGCTTACCTGTTCCGCCCCTTTCTATTCCCTGGGCACGGAGAGCTATCATACCCAGTCCTTCCTCTGGGGGGAGCAGCAGGTGAGCGATCTGTTCGCCGTCTTCTCGCTGCCCTCCCGGGGGGAGGACCAGCGGGGATATGTCTCCTACGGCATTGTGGTCAACCGGCCGGGGTATATCATCAACTCCTGGATCAACTACACCCACCAGGAAAGCCGCCTTCAGTACCCCGTCCTTACCGCCCGGGAGAGCCGGAAGAGAGGGGGCTGGAACCGCTCCTTCCCCTTTGTCACCGTCCAGAACGCGCTGCAGTTTTTTCTACGGAGGATGGAATCGACATGATCGGCGCGGACAATTAGGACAGGCCGCCTGCGTTATAAAAATCCCCTGGCACGGCGAGAGGGCCGCGTCAGGGGATTTTTGCGGCTTTACGACAACCCGCCGGGAGGGTTATGGGAGCGAAGAATTGGTGATATCCGCTAAAAAAGGACGGCGATTTTATTGCAATCCTCCGATTTTTCCTCAAACGGCTAAGTTTCCCTTGCATCTTCCGGAAATAGTTGCTATGATAATAACAACCAGATTGGAAACGATTCCGATAGCGTTTCCGATAGCGTTTCCAAAAACGCGCTGGCCCCGTGAAAATTTTATTAGGAGGAAAATGAAATGAGCAAATGCAAAAAGATTTTGGCCCTGGCCCTGAGTGCATGTATGGCCCTGTCCCTGCTGGCTGGCTGCGGCGGCGGGAATAACGGCGGCGGAGCCACCAGCGGAAATGCCAGCGGCGGCGGAGCTGCCGGCAGCGGCGAGACCGGCCGGGTCTACTGGCTGAACTTCAAGCCCGAGCTGGACGAAACCGCCCAGGACCTGGCCAAGGCCTACACCGAGAAGACCGGCGTGCCCGTCCAGGTCATCACCGCCGCCTCCGGCACCTATCAGCAGACCCTCACCGCCGAGATGGATAAGTCCGCTCCCCCCACGCTGTTTGTCATCGGCAACACCGCCGGTGTGGCCGACTGGGGTGAGTACGCCATGGACCTGACCGGCACCGCCATCGCCAACGAGCTGAATACCGACGCCTACAACCTCTATGACGACGCGGGCAAGCTGGTGTCCATCGGTTACTGCTACGAGTGCTACGGCATCATCGTCAACCCCGACCTGGTGCAGCAGGCCGGCCACTCCATGGACGAGATCAAGGACTTTGCCTCCCTGAAGGCCGTGGTGGAGGACATCCACGCCAACGCTGCCACCCTGGGCTTCGACGCCTTTACCTCCTGCGACATGGACGACTCCTCCTCCTGGCGCTTCACCGGCCACATGGCCAACCTGGAGTACTTCTATGAGCAGAAGGATGACCCCTGGACCGAGTGCCCCGCCACCATCACCGGCGCCTATATGGACAACTTTAAGAACCTCTACGACCTGTGCATCAACAACAGCCTGACCGCCCCCACCGACCTGGCCACCGGCGGCCATGACGCCGCGCAGGAGTTTAAGGACGGCAAG
>JAAWLY010000047.1 GCA_022798155.1 Lawsonibacter sp.
GGCGGGCCAGCTCTCCGACCGGGATTTCCTCTCCATGAACAAGGACTGTGACCGGGAGATCAGCGAGGCGGAGCGGCAGATCTACGACCTGGAGCAGCAACAAATGTCCCGGGAGGATTTCCGCAAGCAGATTGAGACCATCCGACGGGTGCTCCGGGAGGCGGAGCGGGACGCGGCCCAGGGCCTTATCAGCAAGGAATTTGTGGACAGGTATATTGACAAGATCTTTGCCACCCCGGAGGAGGACGGCTCCCTGCGATTGAAAATTAAGGTTTTCACCGGCGAGACCACCGACAAATACCTTACAAATCTCCGAAGTCGCACGGGTCACACGTTCAAGAAGATGATCGAGTCCTACGAGAACGGCATGAAGTAATGTTCCCCATCCCGGGGTTCCTTATTAACGCCTGATCGCACAGGGCAGCTGAGGGCCGGGCGCGCAAGTCCCGCGGGGAGCGCTGTCAGAGGGAAACCGGGCAGTCCGGTTCCTGGGACAGTTTTCCTCCGGGCGGCGTCTGGCCCTCGTTTAAAACAGGTCCTCCGGCTGACCGGAGGACCTGTTTTTTATAATCCATTTACAATAAAGTTGGGGCGCTCCCCCGCCAGCAGCAGCTTTACGGAGTTCCACATGTTACCGTGTGCCCGGCGGAAGACCCCTCCGGTGATGCCCCCCAGATGGGGGGAGAGGACAGCCCGGTCCGCGACTTCCGCGGGCAGATCCACCAGAGGGTGGTCGGCGGGGGTGGGCTCTGGGGCCAGGGTGTCCATGGCGATCCCGCCCAGGCGGCCGCCGACGAGGGCCTGGCGGACCGCCAGATTGTCCACCAGCTGGCCCCGGGCAGTATTGACCAAAATGGCCCCCGGCCTGACGTGAGCGAGAAAATCCTTGTTGACCATGTGGGTGGTCTGGTCATTGACGGCACAGTGAAGGGAGAGGATGGTACACGTCTCCGCCAGCTCCTTCAACGGCAGATAGGAGATGCCCAGCTCCCGCTCCGCCTCTGGCGGCCGGCGGTGGGCGGTGTAGTAATACAGCTTACAGCCGAAGGGGCGCAGCAGCCGGACAGTGGCCTTCCCAATATCTCCCATGCCGATTATGCCAACCGTCTGTTCCCCAAGCTCCGGGGCGCTGGACACCATAAATTTCTCTTTAAACCTGATCTGCTCCCCCGCCTTCACAGCGTTGTGGCCGGTAACGCCGCAGCGCAGGGCCATAAGCATCAGCATCACGGTATGCTCCGCCACGCTCTCCGCGTTGCACCCCTTGTTGTTGCAAACATAGACGCCCCTCTCTCGGGCGGCCTCTATATCAATGGCGTTAAAGGCCACCCCCTCGGAGTGGATCATCTTTAGATTGGGCAGAGCATCGATTGTCTCCCGCTCCACGCGGGTAATGGCGTCGGCAAAAATCACCTGGGCGTCCGGGTTCTCCCGGGCGGCCTGGAGGGTGGACTGGTGGGCGCTGGCGAAAACCGGCTCCACCGGCAGTTCCTTTACAAAATCGGGCGTATACAAATCATAGCGGGATTTAGGACCATAGATTAAAACCTTCATCGTGTCGCCTCCAAGGCTGCCCAGCCGTTTTTCTCTCGTTTTTTGGTTACCGTGAGGCCGGCCTTTTTCAGCGCCGCCTCCACCTCGTGGGCCCGGGCGTCGATGATGCCAGAGCACAGGAAAACGCCGTCCTCCTCCAGCAGGCCCGGCACCTGGGGGGCCAGGGGGATGATAACGTCGGCAACGATGTTGGCCAGCACCAGGTGGTATCTCTTCTCGGCCAGCTCGGCAGCCAGGGCCTTGTCGGACAGCACGTTGCCCGCCCGAACGGTGTACCGCTCCTTCCCGATGCCGTTCAGGGCGGCGTTTTCATAGGCCACATCCACCGCCTTGGGGTCAATATCCACCGCCACAGCGGACCTGGCCCCCAGACACAGGGCGGCGATGGACAAAATACCGCTGCCGCAGCCCAGATCCAGCACGTCCCGCCCAGGGACGGTGTGCTCCTCCACCCCCTCCAGGCACAGCTGGGTGGAGGCGTGGGAGCCGGTGCCGAAGGTGAGGCCGGGGTTGAGATAAAAGGGCGTTCTTCCCTCCGGAACAGGCTCCTCCCGCAGCCACTCCGGCACCACATAGAGGCGTGTCCCGATCTCCAGGGGCCGGTAGTACTTCTGCCAGCTGTAGGCCCAGTCATTCTCAGTGAGGGGGGTGGCGGAGTACTCCTCCTCCAGGCCCCGGGTGTATTGCGCCAGCTGGGCCCGGCCGTCCCCGTCGTCGGTGACGTAAAACTTCACCCGGGCGACCCCCTTCATCCGATCCAGCAGCTCCTGGTCCACATAGTCCCAAAACTGCCGGTTCTGCTCCAGGAATTGCAGGAAGTCCTGCTCGTCCTCAATGACCAGGCCGTCCATCCCAGCGGCGGCCAGCTGGGCGCACACCTGGTCCAGCTTGTCCGGGGTGGTGTTGACAGCCACTTCCAGCCATTTGATCTCGTCCATTGCTACACATCCAATCTATTTTTTCGGCCACTCCTGAAACCACGCGTCCCAAGGCAGGCCGTTCCAGCAGAAAAGCAGTTGGGCGCAGCCCAGCGTGATGGAGCAGAATTCCGACCGGTTCTCTCCTATCCACCAATCCCCGGCCAGGATCAGCTCCCGGTCTGCCGGTTCCAGTCGTGGTCATAGATCTCCAGGTCCTCCAGATTGTGGAGGCAGACGGTCTCCGCCTCCTCCGACACAAATTTCCAATGGTCCGGCATAGCCTGACCTTACCGGTTGGTCCCGATATAGAACAGTGCCACGGTGCCGGGGCCGGAGTGGGCGCCGATGACGGGGCCCACATAGTTGATGTAGATATCCTCCACGCCGAAGCGCTTCTTCACCATCTCCGCCACTGTCTGGGCATCCTCCAAGCAGTCGCCGTGGCTGATAAACACCCTCAGGCTGCCCGCGTCGATGGCGGTCTCCGCCATCCGATCCACCAGAGCCTTCAACGAGGCGTGCCGCCCCCTGGCCTTGCCGATGCTGATCAGGTGCCCCTCGTCGTCCACATGGAGGACAGGCTTGATCTGGAGCATGGAGCCCACCACGGCGGTGGCGGCGGAGATGCGGCCCCCCCGTTTGAGGAAGTGGAGATCGTCCACGGTGAACTGGTGGCACAGGTTCAGCTTGTGCTCCTCCACCCAGTCCCGAACCTCTCGGATAGAGCGGCCCCGGTCCCGCTCCCGGGCGGCGTACCAGACAAGAAGCCCCTGGCCCAGGGAGGCACACAGTGTATCCACTGTGTACAGCTTCCGCTCGGGATACTTGGCCCGCAGCTCCTCCACCGCGATGACAGAGGAGTTATAGGTGGTGGACAGTCCGGAGGAGAACGCCAGAATCAGCACATCGTGCCCCGCCTGGAGCAGGGGCTCCAGCGTCTCAGTGTACTGGGCCACATTGACGGCGCTGGTGGTGGCCATCTCTCCCTGGCGCAGCCGGTCGTAAAACACGTGGGGGTCCATTTCCCTGTTGTCCGGATAATTGGAATAGGTGTGCTCCGCCAGGCTGAAACTTAGAGGAATTACTTGTATATCCAAATCCCGGACCATATCAGCCCCCAAATCAGCGGAGGAATCGGTTAAAAGAATAAAATCTGACATTGTAATACTCCTTTTCTTCAAGCTGCGGGGCCAGATCTATCAAACAGCCGCCGGCCGCCTGCGGCGCGGGTACCTATCAGGGTTTATGCTTTGCCTTGCCCTCCTGAGGCTGGAGAATATCCAAAATACGCTGGCAGGCCAGCTGGTTGGCGTAGCTGCGCACAGCGAAATCCAGCGCCATCCGGGCCAGATCGGACTGCCCGGCCTCCGGGTCGATGGATTGGGCGGTGTCGGTGAGTGCCTGGTCCAGGGCCCGGCAGAAGTAGCCGTACTGCTCCGGGGGCGTCTTCTCCAGGGAGCGTCCCGCCCCCATCAGCGCGCCGATCGCCCGGACGGACAGCACCTGCTTTAAGGCCACCACCGCAGTGAGATAGCCCAGATGGATGGGCCCATATCGCTTGCCCTCCGCCCGGGGGACCAAGCCGTCCTTGATGTAGTTATTTACCATCGCCGGGGTCAGGGAATTGCTCTCATCAAACCGGATCAGCTGCCGGGACATATAGGAAATCAGCTGGTCCATATACAGGGCAATATCGGGCAGCTCCTCCCAGCGGGCAGGGCGCTCCCGCTCCATACGGCTTTTTAAATCCTGAAGTTCGTCCATCGGTCGAGCCCTCTTTTCTCAATGTGATATTTATGATTATACCATAGAGTTTCTCCCATTGCAAACAGGAGAGCCGCATTTTGCGGATCCGCTTTATCGCTTTCGCCGCAGCTCCGCCCGGCGGCGCAGCCGCTCCAGCGTATCCCGATGGTCCAGGGAACGCAGCTCGGGAAAGGCCTTCAGCAGCCGGCGGCGGCCAAAGGGCTCGCTGTCCAGCAGCCCCTGCACCGATCTGCGCCACCCCTCCAGCTGAGCGCGAACCTGGGCCCGCTGCTCATCCCGGCGCTGCTCCCAGTTCTCCAGGTCGTCGGCCAGCTCCGCCCGGCGCAGGGCCAGCTTGAAGGACAGCTCGTCGATGTCCTCCTTCCAGTCGGCTCCCCGCTCGGCGGCATCCAGCACCCGGTCGGCCAGGTTCTCTCCAAACTCGTTGGAGGCCTCCTTGATTTTGGCGGCCAGCTCGTCAATCTGAGCCAGGTGCCGGTTCAGCTTAACCACCGTGGACACGGTAGCCGCCAGGTCAACCGCCATCGTCCCTCCCAGCAGCACCAGCAGAATCAGCCCTACCGGGCGGGGGATCAGTCGGATCAGGCCCAGCACGGTGGGGTGGAGCAGCTTGACCACAAACATGCAGGCAAAGCCCCAGGCGATGGAAAACCGCAGGCAGATATACCCGCTGAGGTTGAAGGGCTGGTTGGAGTAGTCCCACCAGCGCTGGTGGAACAGCTTCTCCAGCACAAAGCCGGTGAGCCACTCCAAGGCGGAGGTAAGCACCACCGATCCCACAAACAGGACGGGCAGATGATCGGACAGCGGAGTGAGACAGCCCAGCACAATCACCACGCCAAAGCCGTAAATCGGACACACCGGGCCGTTGAGGAAGCCACGATTGACAAATTTCCCGGTGACCAGGGCGGCGTAGCTCACCTCGGTGCACCAGCCTAAAAAGGCGTAGATAAAGAAAATCCACAGAAAACGATACAGCATAGCGGCTCCCTTTCTCGCATATTTGGGGATATTATAACCGTTTCAGGAAAAAATGTCCAGACTATTTGTGCATTGGGCGCGGCTGTATTTCTCTCCGTCTCCGCACCCAAATCTCGAAAGAATTGAACATATCAGGCTTCAACACATGGTAAACAACAGGAGAGCCTGCGGACCTACCGGGTGTTCAACCGGCGATGCCACAACCGCCGCATCGGGAAAATGAACCGTCTTAGAAGAAATTCTGAGCCTGTGCATTTTTATATTCACACATTCGCCTTTTTTCTCCCTGTAAAATGCGGTCCGTATCGCTCATAATTCACATAGGCATGATGATGTTACTGCCCCAGGCTGGTGGATATGTTCATATATGTCCGCTGCCCCGCCCACTCCGCAGCAAAACGGACCATTGTGTCTACCAGAGGCGAGACGGTGTCCTTCCGCCGGACCACCCCCACCTCTTTTACAATCCGTTCCTTTAATTTCAGCTCCACCACCCGGTCCAGCCGCCGGGCCTGGAACTCTTCCGAGGGGAGCAGGGCCACCCCCAGACCGCCTTGGACCATATACAACCCTGTGGTGGGGCTGGCTGAGCGACAGACGATGTTGGGTTCGAAGCCCGCCTCCCGGCAGGCCGCCAGACACAGCTCCGACGCCACCTGGCCCGTCTGGTGGAAGATAAAATGCTCTCCGCTCAGCTCCTTCAAACTGACCAGTCCCCGCTTTGCCAGAGGGTGAAGGGCGGGCACCGCCAGGGAGTAGACGTCCTCCCCCAGTCTGATAAAATCCACCCCCGCAGGCAGGCCGGACATGGGCCGGTTCAAAAAGGCGGCGTCCAGCTTGCGCTCCACCAGCATTTCCAGCAGGCGGTGGGTGCCGTCCTGGACAATGTTCACCGATATCTCCGGAAAACTGCCGCAGAAGGCGGAGAGCAGGCCGCCGAAGTCGATGCACTGCAGACTGGTGATGATCCCCAGGTTCAAGGTGCCCCTGCGCAGTCCGGCAAACAGGGCCATCTCTGCCTGGAGGGCGTCCGCCCGCTGGACGATCTCCCGGGCCCGGAGGACAAATTCCCGTCCCGCCTCAGTCAGCACCGCCCCTCGGGAATTGCGGGTAAACAGGGAGATGCCCAGCTCCTTCTCCAGCCGGGAGATTTGCTGAGACAGCGCAGGCTGCCCCACATGACAGGCCTGGGCCGCCAGGGAAAATTTTTCGTGCTCCGCTACCGCCAGCACGTAGCGCATGGTGTACAGCTCCATAAAAATCCCTCCGTCAAACTCCCCCAAAAATTCGCTGGGTTTTGTGCAAAATATTTGGCGTAACTTTATACTATCCTCAAATTTCCCGGGCTGTCAAGCTCTTTTCCGGTCTTCTATCATTTTTTGTGATAATAGCTGGTTCAAAAAAGAATTGGACGCCGGAGAGATTTGGATTTATAGTGGCCTCAACATCAAGAACAGAAAGGATGTCTGATATGTGTATCGACGCGAAGAAAAAAATCTGCTCCTCCTGCGGCCTGGAGCTGGAACTGGCGGTAAAATCCTATCCGCTGGGCAGCGTTTTCCAGATGAAGCGGCTCCATGCGGACATCTATCGCTGTCCGGCATGCAAGCGGGTGGAGCTGTTCGAGGCGGAGAGCGACATGGTCGTCTGTCCCGTCTGCGGCGTGGCCCATCCCGCCCAGGAGCGGTGTGTCAACTGCGCTCTGGACACAGCCTTCGGCGGTTGGGAAGCCCGAAAGAAGCATTTGACAAACGAGTAAACCTAGTACAGAATGAAAGGACTGAAAGGACAATGACCTCCTTCTATTTCACCGAAAAGGATGTGGAGCGGCTGGAGCAGCAGGCTGTTCAGCTCCGGCAGGACATCCTCTCCATGATCCACGCCGCCAAGGCCGGACACCCCGGCGGCTCTCTGTCCGCCGTGGAGATGGTCACCGCCCTGTACTTCCACGTGATGAACATCAACCCCGCAAATCCCAAATGGCCCGACCGGGACCGTTTTATTCTCTCCAAGGGCCACTCCTGCCCGGTACTGTACGCCGCCCTGGCCCGCCGGGGCTACTTTGACCCGGCCCTGCTGAACACCCTGCGCCAGTACCACTCCATCCTCCAGGGCCACCCGGACATGAACAAGACTCCTGGCGTAGATATGACCGCCGGCTCCCTGGGCAACGGCCTGTCGGTGGGGGTGGGCATGGCGCTGTCCGGCAAGCTCCACCACCAGGATTACATGACCTACGTCATGCTGGGGGACGGGGAGATCCAGGAGGGCATGGTGTGGGAGGCCGCTATGGCCGCCAATCACCACGACCTGAAAAACCTGGTAGCCATTGTGGACTGCAACGGCGTGCAGATCAACGGCTGGACCAACGAGATCATGACGGTGGAGCCCATCGCCGACAAGTGGCGTTCCTTCGGCTGGAAGGTGGTTGAGGTCAACGGCCACAACATGAAGGACGTGCTCACCGCCCTCCACACCGCCAAGACCATGCGCCACCCCACGGCAATTTTGATGCGCACGGTGAAGGGCAAGGGCGTCTCTTTCATGGAGGACGACAGCAAGTGGCACGGCGCGGCTCCCAGCGACGAGGAACTGGTCAAAGCAATTAGTGAAATTCAGGAAGGCGGTGTGGTATAATGGGAACCATTGCAACCAGAATGGCCTTCGGCCAGGAGCTGATCGAAATCGCCAAAACCAACGAAAGCTTTGTGGTGTGTAACGCCGACACCAAGACCTGCGGGCTGGAGAAGTTCGGCAAGCTGTTCCCGGAGCGGGAGTTCTCCTTCGGCATCGCGGAGCAAAATCTGGTGGGGGCCTCCGCTGGTCTGGCCGCCTGCGGCAACAAGGTGTTTTTGGCCACCTTCGCGGTGTTCGCCTCCATGCGGGCCTGCGAGCAGGTGCGCACCTTCGTGTGCTACCCCAACCTGAACGTCACCATCATCGGCACCCACGCCGGGCTCCAGGTGGGGGGCGACGGCGCTACCCACGCCGCCATTGAGGATGTGGCCATTATGCGCGCCTTCCCCAACATGACGGTGGTTCAGCCCGCCGACGCGGTGGCCGCCCGGGCTTTGGCTCACGCCGCCGTAGACTTCACCGGCCCGCTGTACGTCCGGCTCCACCGTAACCCGGTGGCCGATTTCTACGACCCCGAGACCTACAAATTTGAGTGGGGCAAGGCCCATACTGTGGTGGATCACGGCTCCGACATGACCATGATCGTCTCCGGCATCCTGCTGAAGAAGGCGGTGGACGCCGCCGCAGCCCTGAACGAACAGGGGATCAACGTGCGGGTGCTGGACATGGCCACCATCAAGCCCCTGGACCGGGAGGCGGTCCTCAAGGCCGCGAAGGAAACCGGCGCGATTATGACCATTGAGGACCACACCATTTTCGGTGGCCTGGGCAGCGCGGTGTCCGAGGTGGTGGCCCAGAACTGCCCCGTCCCCATGGAGATCGTGGGCATCCAGGACCGCTTCGGTGAGTCGGGCGACCCGGAGCTGATCTATCGGGACCACGGGATGGATACGGAATCCATCATCGCCAAGGCGAAAGCACTGATTGCTCGCAAATGAGTTTTGAACTGATAAGGAAGAAAGTTGAATGCGCATTGGATGCTGTACAAATATGCTCCCCCAAACAGACAGCGGCACCGGGTATGAATACGCAGGTCAGATCAAACAGGCCGGATTTGACTATGTTGAACTTCCCATTGGGCAGGTCAACGAGCTGAGCGAGACGGCTTTTGACGAAATGCGGGGCTACCTCGCGGCGCTCTCTCTTCCGGTATACGCCTGCAACAACTTTTTCCCGGCCAGCATCCAGCTGGTTGGCCCCAATGTGGATATGGAACAGGTCCGTGCCTTTTATCAGGGGGCGTTGGAGCGGGCTGAAACGCTGGGCTGCCGCTATGTGGTGCTGGGCAGCCCCTGGTCCAAAAATTGTCCGGAGGGCTTTGCCTGGCGCGCCGCCTTTGAACAGCTGGCCCAGTGGTGCCGCGAGATTGGGGATGCAGCGCAAAAGCGGGGGATTGTGATTGCGATCGAACCAAACAACAGGCAGGAAACCAACATGATAAACACCTTCGCAGAAGCTGTGATGCTGGCCAGGGCGGCAGACTGCCCAAGCGTGCGGTGCTTGCAGGATTATTACCACCTGAAAATGGAACGGGATACCGTAGACAGCCTGCTGGAATATGGAGAGGAGTTTTTAGTCCATTCCCATTTTGCCAGGCTGGAGGGCCGCGGCTTTCCAAAAGATTGGGCGGAGGATGCGTATCATCCGGTTTATTTCCACGCGCTGAAACGCATTGGCTATATGGGCGGCATCAGTATGGAGGGATTCCCCCGCAGCCGGGAGAGTTTCCCGGAGGAAGCCGCATATGCCTGCCGCTTTTTAAAGCGGGCTGCAAATCAGACATAAAGAAAGGACGGATTATTATGCCTCATGTATGTATTCTTCAAACCAGCTTTGCCAAGCGGGAGGACACCATCGCCTTTTTGAAGGAGAAGGTCCCCGGCGTCCGGGTGGAGTTCATCACCGACAGCACGTTGCTCTCCGACGTCCGGGCCAACGGCGGCCCCACTCAAAAAGTCATCGACCGGATGACCCTCTACGCCAAGGCGGCGGAAATTTCCGGCGCGGACCTGATTGTCAACTCCTGCTCCACCGTGGGCGAGGTGGCCGACATTTACGAGAAGGAAGTCAAGATCCCCGTGATGAAAATTGACCTGCCCATGGCAAAGGAGGCGGTGAACCTGGGCACCAAAATCGCCCTCATCGCTACCCTGGAGACCACCCTGGGCCCCAGCCAGCGGCTCATTGAGAAGGTGGGCGCGGAGCAGGGTAAGAAGATGGAGTGTACCCGGTTTTTGCAGAATCCCGCCTGGGACGCCCTCCAGGCCGGCCACCCCGAGGAGCATAACCGCATCCTGATGGAGAGCATCCGGGAGCTGGATCAGCAGGGCTACGACGCCATCGTCATGGCTCAGGTATCCATGCGGGCGCTGCTGCCCGATTTGAAGGACGTGAAAACGCCTTTGCTGTGCAGCTTCTATTCCGGCTATGGCGCCATCGCCGACAGGCTCAATGAAATTGCCGCACGGAAATAAATCGGAACGCCGCACAAGAAAAACTTGTGCGGCGTTTTTATGAAGGAGCATCTGTATGAATCAAATTTTTTCACTGGCATATCTGACAGTTCCCGGGACTCACCCGGCCGATTTGGTGGAGCTGGCCGCCGCCTGCGGCTACGACGGGGTCAGCCCTCGCTTTATCTCCATGCGCCTGCCCGGCGAACCGGATTTCAGCCTGGAAAACGACGAAATTTATCGGAGTGTGCGTGCCGCCTTGGAACGCACCAAGCTTCCGCTGATGGACATTGAGCTGGCCCGAATTGGGGACGGAATTGATGTGCGCTCCTACGAGAAGAATCTGGCCCGAGCTGCTGAACTGGGGGCAAAATATGTTATTTCCAGCGTCTGGACGGAAAATCGCGGCTTTGCACTGAGTCAGCTGCAAACACTGTGCGGTCTGGCGGCAAAATATCGGCTTTTGGTCAACCTGGAATTTATGTCCTTTTCCGGCGTTCGCACGCCGGCAGAGGCCAGGGACATCATCCGGCTCGCCGGACAGCCCAATCTAAAACTGATGATCGACTGCCTCCACGCCCACCGGGCCGGCGTGACCCAGGCCATGCTGGAGGCGGTTCCGCGGGAGGAGTTTGGATTCGTCCACCTCTGTGACGGTCCCGCCTGGGTTCCCCCCGTTGACCATCCGGACATGACCGGGGTCGCCCGCTCCAGACGCAGCTGCCTGGGCGAAGGCGAGATTGACGTTGCCGGATTGCTGAGGGGGGCCGGAAAAGTCCCCTACTACTCCATTGAGCTGCCCAACAGCGCCGCGATGGACACCCTGGGAAAATTTGGGCATGCCAGGCGCTGCCTGAATATTGCAAGAGTTTTTCTCAAAGAAAGCGGCCTGTAAGGTAATTTTTCAACGCTGTAAGCGGTATTATTTGCTCCTGATCCCTATCAAATAACAATCCAGATGAAAGGTTCCGGCTGCGATAAGCATTCCGGAACTTTTTTTCCCATTCTCAATTTGCTTTTGAGCTCCTCAAGCATCAACTTTTCTGTGAGAACGGTACCGCTATGCAATTTAGAAGCGGTACCAATAAGCCTCAGCACGCATCTTTCCGGCCAAAATTGCCCTTGGCGTCGTGAAAAAATCTTGAAATACACAACGTATTCCGGGATTTTTTGCCTTGCCAACGGCAATTTTCTCTCGTAAAGCCGCATACTTCGGCGAATGGTACAGCTTCTTACATACGACTGAACCAGGGGGCCGGAAGCGGACAGCGCCCCGGTTGGAGAGCACCCAGAACCAGAGGTCTCGACCGGCCCGTCAGGTCATTGCTTACAGGTGAACCGCTTCGCTTCCCTTTTCATCAATTTGTGGCAGCGTGACAAAAAACTAGGCATTTGAATTTTCCTGTCTATTGAACCCTCCGGCCGAATTAGATAAAATCAACTCAAACAAACGCTTAACGGCGCACCGCCGTTGAGTAACTTAAAAGAGGAGTGATTTGTGTGAGACGGCACAATGGAAAGCAGATGCTGGCGCTGGGCATGGCGGTGGTGATGTCGGCGGCATGTGCGGTGCCCTCGCTGGCCGCCCCCATTGACAACGGGGTGGCTCCCACCTATGACGAGGCATACTACGCCACTCTGGACTATTATGGCAATCTGATGGACGGCAGCGTGGTCAAAAGCTACGCGCTGAACGGCGCCGCGTCCGTTACCGACTACGGCGTCTATGATGAGGTGGTCAACCTCACCGACGGCACCCCGGTTACCCTGGGGGAGCGCAGCGCGGCCTTCCAGTTCAGCCAATCCCCCACCCATTTCTATTTTGAGGGCAAGACCAAGGCGCCCTTTCAAAACCTGCCCTGGACCATCACCCTGCGGTACACCCTGAACGGCGTACCCGTTCGGGCGGAGGATCTGGCGGGGAAACAAGGCGTGGTGGAGATTCTGCTGGACCTGGTGCCCAACCCCCAGGCCAGCAGCTACGCCCGGTACAACTACACCCTGGAGGCCATGGCCCTGTTCAATGAGGACGACATCCTGTCTCTGGAGGCCGACGGGGCGCAGGTTCAGCTGGTGGGCAATCTGCGCACCGTACTCTTTCTGGCCCTCCCCGGGGAAGAAGAGCACTTTACCATCCGGGTGGGCAGCAACGACTTCTCCTTTGGCGGCATGACTGTTTTGATGGTCCCCGCCACCCTGGCCCAGATGGAGGAGATCGCCAAGCTGAGCCAGCGCAAGGACGACCTGGAGGAGGACTACCGGGCCTTGTCCGGCAGCCTGGATGCCCTGCTGGACGCCCTGAACGATGTCCAGGACGGGCTATATGCCTCCGCCAGCGGTCTGGACCAGCTGAACGCCGCCCGGGGCACCATCTCCAGCGGAAAGGGACAGCTCTACGACGGCGCGGGAGTGCTCCGGGGGGACCTGACCCATATCACCGACCTGCTGGAGCCGGTGGAGCAGCGGACCTTGGCCCTCAGTCAGACCATCACCAGCTCCAAGGCGGTGCTGGGGGATATGGCGGACACCACCGTGGCGCTCCGCAGCCAGCTGGAGAACCTGGAGGACGCTTTAGAGGGACTGGAGAGCGGCGCCAGCGATGTACGCCAGGTGGTGCGTGGACTGGCGGATATGGAAAACAGCCTGCGTTCCCTCCAGCGGGCGCTGGGCGACACCTATATGGGCGGCGGCTCCAGCGGCGACCGGAACACCCCCAAACTGAAGGATAAGGTGGACCAGACCAAGCAGGTGGGCAGCGCTTACACAGAGACCGACTCCATCGAATTTATGGGCAAAATGCTGCAGCTCCAGGGCCAGTCCCCCGAGACGGTGGCCGGTCTGAAGAGCCTGGCCGGCCTGTCGCAGGAACAGGCCGCGGCAATTGGCAAGCTGACCGAGTGGCAGATGGCTCAGGGGGCCAAACAGCAGACCGACGCTATGTTTGCGGCCAAGGATCAGCTGAGCTTCCAGCAGTTCTGTGGACAGCTCCCCGGTGTGGACGACAAGACCGCCAAGCAGATGAACGATTTGTGGACGGTCTACAACAGCGGAACGATTGAGCCTGGGACCGCCGGCCATGCGGAATCGGAGGCCCTTCCCGCAGCGCCCGAGTCCAGCAATGGAGATTTTGCGCCGGAGGAGACCTCCGCGCCCGATGCCGGTGACGGTCAGGAGGAAACGGGACCGATGCCGGAGGAGTCCGGCGACCTGGACACGGAAAGCACCGGGACATCCGGCTCCGATCCCTCCCCGGCGGATACTTCCGGCACTGCCCCGGCGGACACTTCCACCCCCGCTCCGGCGGACACTTCCACCCCCGCTCCGGCGGACACTTCCACCCCCGCTCCGGCGGACACTTCCACCCCCGCTCCG
>JAAWLY010000048.1 GCA_022798155.1 Lawsonibacter sp.
GGGGTATCGTAGCCCTGGGGCAGCTTGGAGATAAACTCCTCGCACTGGGCCGCTCGGGCGGCGGCATACACCTCCGCATCGCTGGCACTTGGCCTGCCCAGGCGGATATTTTCTTTCAGAGAGCAGCGGAACAAGAAATTATCTTGGGTGACAAAGCTCACCGTGTCCGCCAGCTGGAGCAGAGGGAGGTCCTTGATATCGACTCCGCCGATGGAGATTTTCCCCTCCGTTACATCCCAGAACCGGGCAATCAGCTTGGCTACCGTGGACTTGCCGCCGCCGGACGGCCCCACCAGCGCGGTGAAGCTGCTCTGAGGAAGGTTCAAGCTCACGCCGTGGAGCACCTCGTCCGCCCTCTCGCCGGTGTAGGAGAAGCGGACGTGTTTCAGCGCCACATCGTATCCGGACAGCTCCGCCCGGTTTTCCGGCTCGGGCAGCTCCGGCAGATCCAGATACCGCTGTAATTCCTCCACCGTCATCTGCATCTGCTTGATCTCGTTGGCGAACACCTCCAGCTTAGCAAGAGATGTGACCATGGACATGGACAGCATCACCCCCAGGGCAGCCTCCGACGCGGTGATACCCCCGGTCGAGCCCAGCCACAGACACATGGGCAGCGTCCCCAGCAGGGTGGAGGGAAACAGGGCGAAAGCCAGCTTCATGGTCACCCAGGTGGAGGACAGCCACTTGACCACGAATGTACGGTAGCCGATGATGGCTTTGGCGTACTTGTCGTAGGAGGCCCCCGCCCGGCCAAAGGCTTTGATGACCTCGATGCCCTCAATGTACTCCACGATGGTGCTGTTCATGGCTGTGTTGGAGCGGACGTACTGGTCGAAGTTTTTTCCGCTGATCTGGAAGGTAAGGATCATGCAGACCAGGGAAAGGGGAACCGTCGCCAGGGACGCCACCGCCAAGCGCCAGTCGATGCACGCCAGGGCAATCAAGCTCACAATGGGCAGGGCCAGATGCCCTATCCCCTCGGGAATCATGTGGGCCAGGGGTGGCTCAATGTCCTCGATCTTGTCCACAATCAGATTTTTGATCTCCCCGATGGAGTGGGCGGTCACCTCCCCCAACGGAGCGTGGAGGAATCGGTCCGCCACCCGCAGCCGCAGGCCCTCCAGAATGTGATAGGCGGCGTAGTGGGACAGCATGGTGGAAAAGCCAAAACAGACGATTTTTACCAGATAGGCCCCCAGCGCCAGGCCGCACCAGGTCAAAATACCCTCTTCCCGAAGCGCCCCGGCGGAAAAGGCCTCGATCAGCCGGAATACGCAGTAGTAGGGCAGAAGCCCCGCCGTCACGCTGATGACGGACAAAATTACCGAGCCGGTGAGCCGTCGTCTACCCGCTCCGGCGTAAGTGAGCAGGCAGGAAAACCAGCCCTTTTTTGTTTGCTCCAAGCAAACCACTCCCTTCAAAGAAATATGGACGGTACTGGCTGGTACCGTCCATATTTTAAGGGGGGTTAGCGATAACTATCTACCCCGCATAGACCAAACAGTCCCGTTTGGGCAACAAATTCACCTGCACCGATACTCCGTTGGGGACATCCCCATAACCTTCTGGAACACGATGGCAAATTTGCTGGGGCTGTCGTACTGTTTTCGGTAAAATAAAAAGTGAGCAAATGGACAGTACGCATAAAGAACATTTTGGAATTTGGTGGGCAACCGCATGATGCTGTGGAGTCATGCGGTTGTCTGCTTGCTATCCCGGCTATACTCCGAGGAAAAATCAATCTCGCCAATGAAATTGTAATGCACATCAATCCGCTGAACGCGGTGGCCGCTGGACTTGTCCGGGGCGTGGACAACTACCTTTTCCACAAACTCACGCAAGAGGGCCGGGGTCAGCTCTGTCGGTGCGGCGTACTTCCGTACAATCTTCAGAAAACTCTGGACATTGACAGCTTGCGTTTCAATCGCAGCTACAACGCTCTGCAAGTCCTTTGCGGACTGCTTCAAAGCCTCCTGTTCTTTCTCGTACCCCTCAGACAGCTTTGCAAACCGCTCCGCACTCAACGCCCCCGCAACGCGATCTTCGTAGAGCTGCTGAATAATGCGGTCAAGTTCGCTGATACGCCGCTCCTGCTCCGCTTTCTGTACGGCGGTCTTGTTCTCCATAACACACCGCACTAACTCTTTCTCGTCCTCCTGGGCATAGGCAACGACACGCTGCAAATTTTGGAGTACAAGCTGTTCCAGCACCACTGCCCGAATATAGTGGGCAGTACACTTTTTCCTTGATTGGTAGTTTGAGCAGATATAGCTCTCCTGCTCTTTCGTCAATGTGATACTGCGGTGGTGGTACAACTTCGCGCCACAGTCGGCACAGTAGGCCAGCCCGGAAAACAGTCCCATTTCTCCCATCTTGGTGGGGCAGCGGCGGTGTTCCCGGCTTTTCCGCACAATCTCCCATGCCTCTTTGTCGATGATCGCTTCATGGGTATTCTCAAATACCGCCCATTTGTCCGGGGGATTGATAACCGTTTTTTTGCTCTTATAAGAGAGCTTGGCAGTTTTGAAATTGGTTGTCCGGCCTAAATAGGTGTCCTGTTCCAAAATACGCTGGACGGTTGCGGCGTTCCAACGGTAGGGGTCATCCAGGAAATAACGGCTCGTCTGCCCTGTGCGCTGAAACATGATTGTTCCCGGCGTCGGGATTTCACGCTCTTTCAGCATCCGGGCAATTTTGCCGGGGCCGTTACCCTCAACGCACAACTGGAAAATCAACTCCACCATGGGGCCGTTTCCTCGTCCACCAAAAGATGCCCGTCCTCGCCATTTATGTAGCCGTAGGGGGCGTTTACTGGCAACCGCTGGCCCGACATACCCTTATTGCGAAAAACTGCCCGTGTTTTCTTCGACGTGTCTTTGGCGTACCATTCATTATAGTGTTATCCATAAAGAATGATGCTCTTACAGTTCCACAAAACCGACAAAATTGTAGTAGATTTTAATGTCACGCTCATCGTGCCCGTTGACCGCTCTGCGCTCCCCAACCTCAATGCGCTTCACCAGCCGTAGGAGCGTTGGGCGGTCCAATTCCTCCAGCTTGGAGTAGTCCCGGATTATCGCCAGCCAATCGTCAGCGGCCCTTTCGTCCTCCTGACAGACTTCCAACTGGGCAGACAGTTTTGTCCTCTGTTCCAGCTTATCCGCACGTTCATCCTCGTATCGCTTTAGCAACTGGACACATACCGCCTCTGGGATCACACCCTTCACTTTGTCCTCGTAGGCGGTAACCGCCAGTTTCTCCAACTCCGCAAGCCGTTTATCCAGCGCATCCATAGTTGCCTGGAGTGTTTTCCGCTGTTCCAGGCTGGCGGCGTTGTGTTGTGCCATGATCTTCTCCTTGAGGCCAATGGGGTTATTCTGTGCCAGCGCCGCCTTGAAGCGGATGTCAATCAGCAGCAGTTCAATCAACACCCGCTGATTGATGATGTGGCCCAAGCAAGCGGTTTTGCCGCCAGCGGCGTAGCGGTTACAGGCATAGCCCTGGTAGGTGCCATAGCTTCCGTCCTTGTGCTTTCGGCTGTCCCGATAGCGCCGCATGGGGGATTTGCAGTCCATACAGAAAAGTATTCCTGTGAATAAAGCCGTCTCCCTGGCCTTGCCGCTCCGAAATTTTGTGTTCCGGGCATCCAGTTCCCGCACCAAATCCCACGTTTTTTGCGAAATGATCGGTTCATGGGTGTTTTCCACCCTGATCCACTCGCTCTCCGGTTTGGCAATCTGCTTGTGGACCTTGTAGGACAGGTTGCCGGTTTTATTCTGGACCATATGCCCAAGGTAAACCTCATTGCGGAGGATAGCCTTGACTGTGGGAGCCGCCCAAAAATCACCGTCCTTGCGGATATTGGGCTTGCCCTGCCTCATGTAGTAGAAGGTGATGGGTGTAGGCACATTCTCGGTGTTCAGCGTAGTGGCGATTTTGCGGTAGCTGTACCCCTGACAGAGCAGGTCAAAAATGCGCGTCACCACGGGGGCGGTCACAGGGTCGATGATGAAAACGTGCTTATCCTCCGGGCTTTTCAGATAGCCGATTGGAGCGTAGTAGCCGACATATTTCCCACGCTTGAAGGTGGAGTGTTTGACGGCCTGGATTTTGTTGCTGGTGTCCCGGGCGTACAGGTCGTTGAACAAGTGCTGTTGGGAAAGGCACGAAAAGTTTTGAAAAGGCCAGGATTCATGCGGAATTGCGGCGGATTGGCTCCCGACTGTGTCCGCCCTGGAATGAAAAATGGCAATAGCCGACAACTGCATACTGTTTTTATGGGAGAATGTGGCATAGTTGCGTTCTCCCTTTTTTCATCCCCATTTCACGATGAGGTATCGGCCGCTGATTTGTTCTCCATGGAGCAGGAGCGTCAGGACGCTAAACTGGAGAAGGTACAGAATATCCCGCTGTCCGAGTTGTACCCATTTCCCGACCACCCCTTTTCCGTAAGAGATGGGGCGATTCCCAAGGGGGCCGGGTTACGGCCTCCTGTCTTTTTGGTTTTAGAGTCCGGCTGTGGGCGGGGTGGGTGCTTCCTTATCTGTACCCACCCTGCGCCAGGGGACCTTTTTAAATGGCGGACAGATACAGCTGCAGAGACTGGTAGTCCCCACAAAACAGGGGCAGGGGGTAACCCGCCTGCATGAGCAGGTCGCCGGGGTAGCTGCCCTGGCCGTTAATTTGATAGCAGGCGTTGGGGTCCAACCCTTTCAGATGCAAGGTCAGGAAGGAGGGGGCGGCAATGGCCGGTCCGGTAACCAGGCTGACCAGGGCCTCGCTGCCGTCGGGGGAGACCTGTTCCCAGGCGGTGTAGGGGCCGTTCTGGAAAGGGTCGGAGAGGCGGTAGTAGTCCCCCCGCTGAATCAGGTCGTAGTGCTCCTTGAAGAAGGCGGTCTGCTTCCGGATGGTCTCCCGCTCCTCCTGGGTACACTTGCTCAGGTCCATTTCGTAGCCGAAGGTGCCCGACATGGCCACAACCCCCCGGGTCTCCAAGGGGGTGATCCGCCCGTTGGACTCGTTGGGCACGGCGGAGACGTGGGCTCCCATGGTGGAGACGGGGTAGCAGAAGGAGGTGCCGTACTGGATGCGCAGGCGGTCGATGGCGTCGGTGTTGTCGCTGCACCAGATCTGGGGGGTATAGTACAGCATTCCGGCATCAAACCGCCCGCCCCCTCCGCAGCAGCCCTCAATAAAGAGGCCGGGAAAATCCCGGAGCATCCGGCTGAGCATGTCGTAGACCCCCAGGACATACCGGTGGTAGACCTCCCCCTGACGCTGGGCGGGCAGGGCGGCGGACCACACATCCGTGAGGGAGCGGTTCATGTCCCACTTGACATAGGAGATGCCGGCGCTGGAGAGTACCTGTTTGATCTGGCCGTAAATATGGTCCCGGACATCCTGGCGGGAGAAGTCCAGCACCAGCTGATTCCGCCCCCGGGCGGGGGAGCGGCCGGGCACCCGAAAGACCCAGTCGGGGTGGGCACGATATAGATCGCTGTCCTCATTGACCATCTCCGGCTCAATCCACAGGCCGAATTTCATGCCCAGATGTTCCACCCTGCCGGCAATGGCCTGGATGCCCCCGGGCAGCTTTTCCAGGTTGACAGACCAGTCGCCCAGCCCGGCGTTGTCGTCGTCCCGCTTGCCGAACCAGCCGTCGTCCATGACAAACAGCTCAATGCCCAGGGGGGCGGCGGTTTGGGCAATCTCCACCAGCTTGTCGGCGGTGAAGTCAAAATAGGTGGCCTCCCAGTTGTTGATGAGCACTGGGCGGCGTCCTCCCTCCAGGGGGTCGTGGATTAGGTGCTCCCGGATAGCCCGGTGAAGCTGCCGGCTCATCTGGCCAAAGCCGCTGGGGGAGCAGACCAGCGCCGCCTCGGGGGCGGTGAAGCTCTGGCCGGGCTCCAGGGTCCAGCAGAACTGGTAGGGGTGGATGCCCATGACCAGCCGGGCGTTGTCATACTGACTGCGCTCCGTCTGGACCTGAAAGTTACCGCTGTACAGCAGCATGGCGCCGTAGCACAGGCCGTAGTCCTCGTTGGCGTTATGATCGCAGAGGATGACGAAGGGGTTGTGCTGGTGGCTGGAGGTTCCCCGCACGCTGCCAGCGCCCTGGACGCCAAGGCGCAGGGCGGCCCGGTCGGGGCACCGCTCCATGAGGTGGCAGCCGTTAAAGGTAATCAGGTCCAGGTCGGAGCGGAGAAAGTCCAGGCACAGGGAGGCGCACTGACGCAGCCGGACCGCCTCGCACCCCCGGTTTACCACCCGGACCGCCCGGGTGATCAGGTCGAAGGCCTCAAAAACACCGTAGTACAGCTCCACCGCCACCTGGGCGGCGGCGTCCTCCAGGGTGATTACCAGGGTCTGGGCGTCGGGCTCGCCGCCAAAGAAGGCGGGCAGACCCTCCAGAGCGTACTTGCCCTGGTGCAGCTCATAGCCGGCGTAGCGCAGGTCGCAGGTGTGGCTGCCGCTGGGCAGCTCCAGCTCGATGGAGGGCAGGCGGAAGTCCCCCACGCCGCAGGTGGAGTACTCCTGGGGAAGGGTATTCAGGGAGTAGGTCCGGTCGGTTCCGGCTTCCTCCGGGTTGGGGGCGCAGGCCCGGTCTGCATACCGGACTAGATAGGACAGGTCGCCGCCGCAGATTCTGGGGCCGTACCAGGTGTGCAGCAGCACGTTGTGCCGGTCGGCCTTCATCTGGTAGGTGGTATTGCGGGTATGCAGGGTAAAGACGCGGTTGCTTTGGTCGATGACAATCATGGGAACACCCCCGGAAATATTTTGTATGGCTGATTGTACGAAATTTTTTCCTTGCAGGCAAGAGGCAATTGAAAAAATAACTGCCAAATAAAATAGGATTTCTCCCCGCGATTTGTCTATGGACAACAGCCCCGGCAACTGAGGCGCCGGGGCTGTTAGGGGGAATTATTTGCCGCCGGTGGAGGCGATGCCCTCGATGAACTGACGCTGGAAGATCAGGTAGAGAATCACCATGGGCAGCATGGCCAGCAGGGAGCCGGCCATCAGCACCGGGAAGTTGGTGGAGAACTGGCCCCGCAGGGTGGCCAGGCCGGAGGAGAGGGTCATCATGTTCAGATCGGAGTTGACCACCAGGGGCCACATCAGGTCGCTGTAGGCGAACACGGCGGTGAAGATGGTCAGGGCGGCCACGGAGGTGCCCGTCAGGGGGAACATGACCTTATAGAAGGTCTGCCACTGGGTGCAGCCGTCTAAGTACGCAGCCTCGCCAATCTCCTTGGGGATGCCCATGTAGGCCTGCCGCAGGAAGAACACGCCGAAGGCGCTGACAATGCCGGGGAAGACCAGGGCAAAGATGGTGTTGGCCATGCCCATCTTAGCCACCATCTGGTACTGGGGGATGATGAAGATCTGGCTGGGCAGGGACATCTGCACCAGAACGATGCCGAACAGCAGCTTCTTGCCCCGGAACTCCAGCATGGCGAAGGCGTAGCCTGCCATGGAGCTGAAGGCCACGGCGCAGATGACCCGGAAGAGGATCATCAGGGCGGTGTTGATGTACAGCTTGACAAAGGGCAGGCTATTCGTCGCCTCGGTGAAGTTGGACCACCGGAAGGTGCTGGGGAAGATGACAGGGGGCACCGCGTTGCTCTCGGCCACGGTCTTGAAGAATGGCCGCGCCCGACTCGCCCTGGATGCGCTGACCCTCCTCGCTGCCGAAGAAGCGGAGCACATCCTTGACAATCTCCAGGTTCTTGCCGTGGGCGGCGGTGGCGTAGCACAGGCCGTTGGAGATGGTGCCGGTGCCGTCGCCGGAGGCGGGGTTGGGGCACTTGGGCA
Source organism: Lawsonibacter sp. (assembly GCA_022798155.1). Lineage (GTDB taxonomy): Bacteria > Bacillota > Clostridia > Oscillospirales > Oscillospiraceae > Lawsonibacter. Next base: position 7,822 of record JAAWLY010000048.1, read on the forward strand.
GGGGGGCGATGTCCCACTTGCCCACCATGTCGGGGTAGTTAATCAGCTCGGGCAGCAGGTTCCAGGAGCCCTCAAAGAACATGGAGCCCATCTCGGAGAAGAAAGCGGTGCCGGGAGAGGTCTCGGCAAAGAAGGACTGGTCGGGACACCACTCGTTCTTCTGGATGTTGACATAATACTTGATGGCGTCGGCGGTGGCGGGCTGGGTGTAGCCGGCGTGAAGGTTGGTCTCCGGGTCCAGGATGTAGCCGCCGTTTTGATAGACGAAGTTCCAGTAGCCCAGCTGCTCGTCGTTATAGGCCATGTAGCCGTACTTGCCGGTGGCGTCGTAGACCTTCTGAGAGGCGTCCATCAGGTCGTCCCAGGTCCAGCTCTCGTCGGGGTAGGTCACCCCGGCGGCGTCGAACATCTCCCTGTTATATGCCAGGACCACGTTGTCCTTGTCCTTGGGCACGCCGTACATCCGGCCGTCGGAGCCGCTGGCGTTGCCGATAGACACCTCGGAGTAGTGATCGGTCCAGAAGTTGGGGTCCACTTCGTCATACAGGTTGGTCACGTCGGCCAGAACGCCAAAGTCGGCGTAGTACAGGATCTGATCGGTGTGCATCCAGAAGATGTCCGGCATGGTGTTGGATTCACCGGCAGCCTCCAGCTTGGTCCAGTACTCGCCCCAGCTGGTGACCTGGACTTCGATCTCCACGTCGGGGTGCTGCTGCGTGTAAGCGTCGCAGACCGCCTGCATTCCGGGGCGCTGGAACACGTCCCAAATCTGGAATGTGAGATGGGTCTTACCATCTGACGCACCGCACCCGGACAGGGAAAGCAGCAGCGTTATAGCCAGAAGCAAGGCGGTGATACGGGGTATCTTTTTCATAACTCCACTCCTTTTTCAGTTGTTTTACGGCGGTCAGCCCTTGAAACATCCGCCGCATGGTAATAAAATGATAATACTGCGGACAAAGGCTGTAAATGGACTGAGATTTATAAAATATACCAAGATGTTAGATAACATGCTTTTCGTGCAAGTCATGTGACATCTGGGCATATTTTTGAAAAAATCATTGTTTTGCACAGCTTGGAAGGTGCAAATTTGTGCAAAACACAAAAATAGACCTGTGGAGCCGGCAGAGCGATTAGCATACACCTGAGGCGCCTGCGCTGGAGTGCCGGTTTGCCGGCGGGCATTTGCCCCTTGCGCGGAGTGCGGGGGTATGATATAGTGACGGAGTAAAAGACTGTTTGGCTCAGGCCTCAGTTGACGGCAGGGGAGGAGAAAGAAAATGAAGTACAAAAAGACAGAGTTTGACAGCCGTTTGACCCGGCACTATGACGAGCTGAAGTGGCTGTATATGGAGCTCTATCAGGATGAACAGGCCTTTGACTGCTTTGTGGCAATGCTGAAACGGTGCTGGGACGGGCGGAAGGAGTCCCTCCGGAAGCAGGACGCCAAGCGGGAGGCCGACCCCGACTGGTACCGCCGCCGGGATATGCTGGGCATGATGCTCTACGTGGACGCCTTCGCCGGCAATCTGGAGGGCGTGAAGAAAAACTTGAAGTACATCAAGGAGTGCGGGGTGAACTACCTGCACCTGATGCCCCTGCTCCAGTCCCCCAAGGGCCGCAGCGACGGGGGCTACGCCGTCAGCGATTTCCGCACGGTCCAGCCTGAGCTGGGCACCATGACGGATTTGGAGTCTCTGGCCACCGCCTGCCGCCGGGCGGGGATGAGCCTGTGCCTGGATTTTGTGATGAACCACACCAGCGAGGACCACGAGTGGGCTCGGAAGGCTCGGGCGGGGGAGCCGGAGTACCGGGCACGGTACTTCTTTTACGACAGCTGGGACATCCCGCGGGAATTTGAAAAGACGGTCCCCCAGGTGTTCCCCACCACCGCCCCGGGCAGCTTTACCCAGCTGGAGGACGGCCAGATTGTTATGACCAACTTCTACCCCTACCAGTGGGACCTGAACTACGCCAACCCCGCTGTCTTTAACGATATGACCGAAAATCTGCTCTTTCTGGCCAACCGGGGCATCGATGTGCTCCGTCTGGATGCCATCCCCTACATCTGGAAGCAGCTGGGCACCAACTGCCGCAATCTGCCCCAGGTCCACACCCTGGCCCGGATGCTGCGCATTGTCTGCGAGATTGTCTGCCCCGGTGTGCTGCTGCTGGGGGAGGTGGTGATGGAGCCGGCCAAGGTGACCCCCTACTTCGGTACCCCGGACAAGCCGGAGTGCCACATGCTCTACAACGTCACCACCATGGCCACCACCTGGCACACCCTGGCCACCGGGGATGTCTCCCTGCTGAAGCGGCAGATGGAGGCGGTGTGCGCCCTGCCCAAGGACTTTCTGTTTTTGAACTATCTCCGCTGCCACGATGACATCGGCTGGGGGCTGGACTACCCCTGGCTCAATCGGCACCTCGGGACGGACGAGGTGGCCCACAAGCGGTATCTCAACAACTGGTTCACCGGCCGGTGGCCGGGCAGCGACGCCCGGGGGGAGCTGTACAACGACGACCCCCGGCTGGGCGACGCCCGGCTGTGCGGCACCACCGCCTCCCTGTGCGGGGTGGAGGCCGCCCAGTATGAGGGGGACCCCTTCAAGCTGGAGCGGGCGGTGGCCTGTGACCTGACCCTTCACGCCTGGATGCTGTCCCAGAGCGGCATCCCGGTGATCTACAGCGGGGACGAGGTGGGCCAGCTCAACGACTACACCTACCACAGCGACCCGGACAAGCAGGCGGACAGCCGGTATATCCACCGTGGCAGGTTCCAGTGGGAGCTGGCCCAGGCCCGGAAGGATAAGGACGTCTATCAGGGCAAGCTGTTCCAGGGCCTGCGGCGGCTGGAGGCCATCCGGGCCGGGGAGCCCTGCTTCGACGCCGGGGCGGACGTGTCGGTGGAGGACAGCGGTGACAACCGGGTGCTGGCCCTGGGCCGCCGGGCCGGGGACCGGGAGTTAATCTGCCTGTTCAATTTCAGCGGTAGCTTTGTCCAGGCCGGCGTGGACCGGCCGGGGAGCTGGACTGAGCTGATGTACGGCACGAAATATGAAAATATCCGCTCCATTGAGCTGTGGCCCAACGGCTTTGCCTGGCTGCTGAAAGATTAGAGATTAAGGAAACCCCCGGCTGTGTAAGCCGGGGGTTTCTCTTATGACACCGCCGCCGCCAGTATGTCCAGGTGGTTTGCAAGGTCCTCCCGGCCGCCGTAGCGGAAGACCGCCAGCCGGCCGCCTCTGCATACAGCGGCCCCCTGATACTGGGAATTACTCCGGGAAAGGATGACGAGGTCCAGGCCGGGCCAGTCTACCTCCTCATAGGTCCAGGTGAGGTTGACCAGCTCCAGCTGGGCCAGCTGGGACAGGGCCATGGTCCGGGCCATGGCGGGGATGAGCAGGCGGAAATAGACTCCCTCCAGGGTGGGGGAATAGCGGGATTCCGGGTCGCCACTGGAGGAGAAATAGTTGGGTTTTGTCCCCGGCTTTTCGCTGAACAGGTTCTGTTCCACAGTGTAGTAGCTGGGGGCCAGGAAGGAGAACTGCCGGACGGCGATATTCTGGCCCCAGCTGCTGCCGGAATGCCTGTGGGGGGCCTCATGGAACAGTTCCTCGTAGGTGAGCAGGGGCTCCGACTCCAGCTGCTGGAGGTTGACATAAGGCCGGGAAAAGTCCTCCAGCGGGACATATATCGGAAACAGCTCCAATCGGTCCGCAATCACCAGGGCCAGGACCAGGATGGCCAGGGGGATGGTGATCCAGAAGGGGATGGAGCGCCGGCTCCACCGCCTGGGGCGGCTGGGCTCGGGGGTGAGGCCCAGCTCCAGGGAGCGCTGGAGGTCCAGCAGGAGGTGGAAGTCCCGCTCCTCTTCCCGCCAGAACCAGACAAAGAGCAGCAGGAAGATGAGGGCCGTCCCGGACATATCCAGAAAGTAGAGGGGCAGCCGCCGGGCGTCTGTCTGCCAGATCAGGACGGTCCCCAAAACCAGAAGCCCCAGAAGAACCAGCCGCCAGATGCGCTGTTTTCTGCGGGCCTTCTCCACCTGCCCGGCCAGCCACTCCAGGGACAGTCCCCGGGTGACCGGGTCGGTGTGCAGCTCCGGGGCGGCGGGGTCCAGGGTGTAGAAGAGGAAGTACAGCGGGGTGGCCTTGCCGAAGTACTGCCACCCGGCCTGCTGATACAGCTCCAGCCGCTCCGGCTCGGCCAGCTCCCGGCCGTTGGCCGCCTCCAGCCGGAAGCGGGGGTGGGGGGCCGCCTCCCGGCGTTCAAACCGGGTGTAGTCCCCCGTGATCCGCAGGGGAAACAGCCCCGCCCGGGCCTGCTCCTCCAGCCAGCCCTCCAAGCCCTGGATGTTGTACAGCGACACCGGGGTGCTCTGATACACATTCATCGGTGCTCCTCCTTTCAAAGATTGGCCAGCATGTCCCCGAATCGGGGCAGAAACCGGGTCAACGCCTGGTTTCCGGTGTACTCCGCCAGCAGGACGGTGTTCCCCCGGCGGAGGATCAGACGCGTGGTGGGGTAGGTGTCCCGCTCCGGGTCGAAGAGGTCGTGGGAGATGAGAATCTCATCCAGCCCGTGGGCGGGGGAGAGGGGCGCGTACTCGCTCCCGTTCCAGCGGATGCGGCTCTGTTCCTCCGCCATCCGCCCCGCCAGCCAGGGGAGGGGATAGCGGTAGATTGCTACGTCCAGCTTGGGGACCTCCCGGTCGGGCGCGCCGTTTTCCCAGCGGAACTGACCCGACTGCCAGTAGACCCACCGCTCGGGCATGAGCAGGCTGTTCCGGTGGGAGGCGTAGTCCATGGAGGCAAACGGGTCGGAGGAGAGGGGAAAGTCCGCCCCCTCGATGTCGGTCAGGGTGACGGCGCCGGCCTCCTCCAGGATAGGCCAGTAGCCTATGCCGGCAATCTGCCAGAGGAGATCAACCAGCACTAGGGCCAGGATCAGCACCCCCACCGCCAGCAGACCGCCCCCGCGAGTGCGTTTGGGAGACATTTCCCTGGAAATGACAGCCCTCCGGTACCGGCACAGGGCCAGCAGCCCCAGCAGCCAGGACAGGTCCACCAGAATCAGCCCCAGCGCCGACAGGATGGAGGCCAGCAGGGGGCGGGTGGTGAATGTCTCCACCGGGAACCAGCGCAGGTCGGACCAGGAGAGATTGGCCAGCCCACCACAGAAGGAAGAGAAAAAGAAGTTGAGGGCCGCCAGCCCCAGCCCGCCCAGCAGTTTCCGCCGGAAGAACCGCCGCAGGGCGTAATCCCAGACCTGGGGGTCGGTGTGGGCCTGGGCCTCCGGGTTTTCCGTCACAAAGACGGCGAAGCTGCTCCGGAACAGCCCCAGATACCGCCAGCCCGCCTGTTCATAGAGGGAATTCAGCTCCGGGTCGGTGCGGTCGGGCTTGTCGGGGGCGGGCTCCAGGTGGAATCGGAGGGCGGCGGGCTCCCCGCGGTGAAACAGGGTGAAAAATCCAACCGTCATAGAGAAGATCAGGCCTCTGGCCGCCTGCTTTTCTAGCCAGCCCTCCAGGCCGGGGATGTCGTAGCCGTTGACCGGCGTGATGCGCCACACGGTTTTACTCATTGCTGCTCCTCCAATCCGTCGTTAACACAGGCCCGCAGCCGGGCCAGCTCCTCCTCAAAGGCGGCCCGGCCCTTGTCCGTGAGCCGGTAGGTCCGTTTCCGGCCGTCCACCGAGGTCTCGGCAATGAGCCCCTTGTTCTGAAATCGGGCCAGCAGGGTGTATAGGGTCCCCGGCCCCAGGCGAACTTCTGGGCCGCGGTCCCCAGCACCTCCTCGGCGGGCTCCGGCTCCTTGGCGATGCGGGCCTGGGCGTCCCCCATGCGGGTGATGGAGAG
>JAAWLY010000049.1 GCA_022798155.1 Lawsonibacter sp.
GCCGCCCATATGGGCGGCCCTTTTAACCTCCTTTGGCGCAAAGACCCCAGGTCCGCACCAAAGGCCCCTTGGGCAAAGAGGTGAAAAATTTGTGGCCAAAAGCAAAGGTCAATACAGAGCGGGTCAGCACTTTTTTGTCAGTAGAACATTTGGAGGCGTTGAAGCGGGAGGCCGAACGCAATGGGACAAATGTTAGTGCTCTGATTCGTATGATTATTCTGGAGTATTTGGCCGAAAAATAAGAGTTTCGGGCCCTCTTTCACAAACGCGCCGAAACTCTTATACCACACCCGGAGGAATGGCAAATCTATTTATGCCACACCTCCCGGTGAAAATCAAGGAGGAAATATGGATGTAACCAAGCTGTACGATCTGGAGGAAGCGATCCAGCATCTTTCCGACGGCCTGGATGCAGTCGAGGTCATGGTCATGGGCCTGGAGCAGGTCCAGGGTGCTCATGCGGGCGGGCTTTACGCGGTCTGGCGGTATCTGGATGCGGCCAACCGGGAGGTCGGCCAAAAATTGGAGGTTTGCCTGAAAGGGGCATGACAAGAAGGGGCTGCCCGTGTGGGCAGCCCCCTTTTCACTTACTTGTCGGAGGGTTCCTTGCAGCGCAGGACATCCTGATAGAAGGCATCCACCTTCTTCTGGGTGGGGAAGACGGCCACATACATCTGGTTGCCCATGGCGTCGGAGAGGGCGTCGGGGATGCGCTCCACCATGCGCATATTTTTGCCGTACTTTTTCAAAATGGCCTCGTGGTCCATGACGAAGTCCTTGCCGTCCCGCCGGCCAGCGAAGGCGCAGAAGGCGTGCTCCTCCAGGGGGACGGTGGAGTGGTCGAAGGCGATCATGTCGGCCCAGATCTTGTACACATTGGTGGAGTGGGCGAAGTTCATCATGTCGGGGGTAAAGCCGCCGCAGGGCCGCATATTGACCTCCAGGGCCACTACGTCCCCCTTCTTGCCCATGCCCTCCTGATCCTGGTCCAGGCGGAAGAACTCAAAGTGGATGAAGCGGCTCTTTACGCCGAAGCTCTTCACTGCCGCCCGGCCGGCCTTCCTGGTGTCGGCGGGGAGAGTTTTCAGGATGTAGTAGATGGAGTTATCCATATCGTTGACGATATCCATAATGGACATGGGGGTGATATTGCCTGTCTCGAAGAGGGGCTCGCCCTTGGAGTCGATGATAGCATCGTAGGAGTTGACGGTGGCGTGGAGGAACTCCTCCATGATGAAGGAGACCTCCGGGTCCCGCTCGGCCAGGAAGGCCTGCAGCTCCTTCTTGCTGTCCAGTTTATAGGTGTGGGAGGCGCCCACGCCGTTGTCCGGTTTGACGATGACGGGCCAGCCCACCTTTTTGATAAACTTCATGCACCCGGCCTCGTCGTCCACAATGTGGTAGCGGGCGGTGGGGATGCCAACAGCCTGGTAGTACTCCTTCATCTTGGATTTGTACTTCACCCGGGGCATGTCCTCCACCTGGAAGCCGCTGGTGATGTGGAAGTCGGTGCGCAGCCGGGCGTCCTGCTCCAGCCAGTACTCGTTGTTGGACTCCAGCCAGTGGATTTTTCCGTACTTAAAGGCGAAGAAGGCCACCGCCCGGTAGACCTCGTCGTAGTTCTCCAGACTGTTTACCTTATAGTACTCGGTAAGGCTGTCTTTCAGCTCCTGGGGCAGTTCGTCGTAGGGCTGGTCGCCCACGCCCAGCACGTTGAGACCGTTATTTTTCAGCTCCCGGCAGAACTTCCAGTAGTTGGTGGGAAAATTGGGGGAAATAAAGATGCAGTTTTTCATGATACACACACTCCTGTTTTCTTTCGTTGTACTCCCAATGTACTGTTACTATATCGCTTTAATGCGTTGGAGTAACATGGTAAAAAGAGTGGGCCGCCGCCTGGGGCGGCCCGTTTCGCGGACGGTTCGATCAGTCCAGCAGATAGGGCAGGAAATACTCGGTCTGCTTGTACCACCAGGGCCAGTCGTGGTTTACGTCCCAGCCCCACAGGTCTACCCAAATGTTAATCCCCTTCTGCTCAAAGATTTCCTTGAGCCGGCGGGTGGTTTCAGGCTGCTCCCAGGCCCCCTGGCCCACACAGATGACCCCCTTCTTCTGGTTGTACAGGTCAATGTAGGGGTGGTCGGCGGGCATGTTGGCCATGCAGTCCACCAGGGAGTTGAGATAGACCAGCTCGTCGGAGTAGTCCCCGAAGCCGTAGGTGCCGGTATACAGCCCGCTGAGGGCCAGCACCCGGTCGAAGAGGTCGGGGCGGCGGAAGAAGAGGTTGGCGGCGTGGGTGGCCCCCAGGCTGCACCCGAAGGCCATCACCCCCGGCTGGCCGGTCCAGCCGTTGCGGTCGTTGACCATGGCGCGCATAAAGGGGACCATTTCGTCGGTGATATAGCTCATCCACTGCTCGTGGCGGCGGACCCGCCAGTAGGGGTCGCCCTGGGCGGACCAGGTCTCCTTGTCCATGGTGTCGATGCTGAACACCATGGCCTTGCCCGCCTCGACCCAGGGGGCCCAGGTGTCGGTGAGGTGGAAGTTTTCAAAGTCGAAGAACCGGCCGTCCTGGCAGGGGATGAACAGTACGGGCCGGCCGGCATGGCCATATACCTTGCACTCCATATCCCGGCCCAGGGCGGGGCTGTAGTTTTTAAAATACTGGGTTTCCATTGTCATTCCTCCATGTGTTATTCCCGCCCGTAGAGCAGGGTGTTTAGAAAGAAGGGAATCTGCCGCTCCCAGCTGGCCTCGCTGTGGTCGCCGCCGGGGACGATGCGGAAATCTAAGAATATGCCCTTTTCCAGCAGCAGCTGGGCCGCCTTTCCCAGTGAGCGGATCATATGGCTATGGTTGGCCAGCTCCTCAGAGCCGTAGTCCATATAGAGCACGGTGCCGGGGGCCAGGCAGGCGGAGCGGATCAGGGACTCGATTTTCCCCGGGGCCACCCACAGGGAGGGGGACAGGGCCGCCGCCCGGGAGAAGATGTGGTTGTACTCCAGCAGGGCGTATAGGCTCATCAGCCCGCCCATGGAGCTGCCGGCGATGAAGGTGTCCTCCCGGCCTGGGAGGGTGGGGAACTCCCGGTCAATCTCCGGCTTGAAGGTTTTGGTGAACCACTCCATGGTGACTTGCCCCCGCCCGGGGATCTGCTTAAAGCGTTCGTAGCGGAAATTGTAAGGGGAGTATTCCGACAGCCGGCCGTTGTCGGGGCTGTGGTTGCACTCCACCGCCGCCACAATCAGGGGGGTGCCGGTGTATTCCAGATACTCCTTCATCCCCCAGGATTTGCCATAGGTGGCGTCCTCGTCGAAGAACACGTTGTGCCCGTCGAACATATAGAGCACCGGATAGCGCTGTGACTGGTCCTTCTCCCACTGGTCGGGGAGGTAGACGTAGGCCCGGCGGGGTTCATCCCCGGTGAGCTCCGGAATGGTAATGTCCCATTGATGGATCATGGTGAGCAGGCCTCTTTCCAACTTTAGGTTTGCATCTGAAAAAAGCCAGAAAGGCTGACACAGATTGAAAATATTATACCAAAGAAAGCGGCGAAATGCAATCCTGATTGCGGGGTTGCTTTTCCAATAAATATTGGGTGTGCGGGGCCCCGCTTTTAGGCATATAGCAAAGAATGGTTGCCCCTCATGGTGTCCCGCCAGGACGTGCTCCACCTGCCCAAGCTGATCCGCCCCTATTTAATGATGATGGGCAGCCTACTGGTGCTGAACCTGGGGATGGGCTTTTTGATGTCCCGGCTGTTTCACATCCAGCTGCGAGAGTCGATGCTGACCCTGCCGCCGGCCGGCGCCACCGAGATGGCGCTGATCGCCGCCGGCCTGGGGGTGGAGAGCGCCAATCTGGTGGTACTCCAGCTCTGCCGGCTGGTGGGCGTTATGGTGCTGTTTCCGCACATCTTTCGGGCAATTGTGCTGCTGTGTGCCTGAATGGTTAAAAGCACTGCTTCTCCGTCTGAGGGGAGAAGCAGTGCTTTTTTGCTTATTTGGCGGTTTCCCGCTGGAATTTTGCCAGATAGGCGTCTTGGAGCAGCTGAATGCGCTGGGGGTCCCTGCCGCCCACGGGGATATGGTCGATGGACTCCACCCGCATACACAGGGCGCTGGAGCTGGTGACGATGGCCTCGTCGGCGTTCATCAGCTCCACCATAGAGAAGGGCTCCTCCGCCACCGGGATGCCGTTCTCCCTGGCCAGGGCCAGCAGGTGCTTGCGGGTGATGCCGGGGAGGATCAGCTCGTCGGTAGGGGCGGTGCGCAGGACCCCGTCCTTCAGGATGGAGATGTTGCTGTGGGCACACTCGGTGACCCGGCTGCCCCGGTGGAGCACCGCCTCGTCGCAGCCGGCCTCCAGGGCCCGCTGGTTGGCCAGCACGCTGGGAATCAGGTTCAGGGTTTTGATGTTGCACAGCTTAAAGCGGGTGTCCTCCAAGGAGATGAGCTTGTAGGGGATATCCATGGACTTCATGGTGTGGGGCTTGACGAAGATCATCAGCGAGGGCTCCACGCCCTGGGGAAACACATGGTTGCGGGGGCTGTTGCCCCGAGTGATCTGCCAGTACAGGAAGTGGACGGGGTTGTCCTCCGCTGCGTCGATGACCTTCTGCAGCTCCGCCTTCACCTGCTCCCGGTCCATTTTGAAGGGGATTTCCAGCAGCCGCAGGCTGTTGTACATCCGGTCGAGATGGTCCTCAATGGCGAAGGGGATGCGGTTGGCCACACAGGTGGCCTCGTAGATACCGTCGCCGAAGTAGAGGGCCCGGTCCCCCATAGACACCTTCATATCTTCCAGCGCACCGATTTCGCCGTTGTAGTAGCCGACATTTTTCCACATAATTTTTCCTCCATTTTGTCATTTGTCTATAGTGGCGAACAATATCCGCCCGCCTGTCTAATGCGCATGTCTCTGCCTGTCCTCATGAACCTGAATCACCTTCCAGGCCGCCCAGGCGCACAAAGACCCGATAACCGCCCCCGCCAGCACGTCGGAAGGGTAGTGGACCCCCACGTACAGCCGTGACAGGCCCATCAGCACCGCCAGCACCACGGCCGTGACCCGCCCCCACCTCCAGGGCAGGGTGCGCACCCAGACCATCGCCGCGGCGAAAGCGGCGCAGGTGTGGCCCGAGGGGAAGGAGTTGGGGTCCTTCTCCTCCACGATGTGGCCCAGCCCCTCCACCATCAGCCAGGGCCGGGGCCGGGAGACCAGCGGCTTGATGGTCAGGTTTGTTACCACCAGCCCCAGCGCCATGGCGCACAGGGCCAGCGCCCCCGCCTTTCTGGTTTTCCGAAAGCACAGCATGGCCAGGGACAGGGCGATCCACATCAGCCCCGCGTTGCCCAGCATGGTGTAGGGCGCAGCCAGCACGCTGAGCGAGGTGTTCCTTACATACTCCTGAATCCACAGCAGAATGTTCCCATCCAGCTGAAGCAGGGCGTCAAACATGAAAAAACCTCCCTTGACCCCTTTTGAAAACTATACTATAATAATAGAGCTTTTTTCCAGCAAGTCAACACTATTTTTTCGGAGGTCCGTTCCCTTGAAGCAAATCCTCTGTATGTCCAGCGAGCCCTGGTCCAATAAGCTCCCGGGGCGCACGCAGCAGATCGTGTCCCGTCTGCGGGACACCCAAATTTTATATTTTTTTCCCGCCCAGAGTCCCCGGGGCAAGACATATTTGAAAGGAGGACGGCAGGTCCGGCCCAATGTGACGGCTTATGAGCTGCCTGCCATTCCGTTTCCCATACCGGAGCGGTACCACATGCTGTTTCAGATGGCCTGGAAAAAGGTGGGCCGGTTCATCCAGGATACGGCGGCCCGGCACCGTTTCCGCCAGCCGCTGCTGTGGACCACCCATCCCCGCCATATCCACCTGGTGGACCAGCTGGAATACAGCGCCCTGATTTACGACTGCGACCGGAGCTGGGAGGGGCTGCCCCCCCATTGGGAGGGGAGCCTGGCCCAGGCGGCGGACGTGGTATTTGCCGCCTCTTCCTTGCTGGCGGATCGGCTGTCGCCCTGCAGCGCCAATATTGCCCTGCTGCCCAATGGAATCAATCTGCCCCTTTTCCAGCCCCATACCGTCCGGCCGGACCCCATGCCGGGGGTAACGGCGCCAATCCTGGGCTGGGCGGGCACTATCCGGGCCGGGCTGGACCTGTCCCCGGTGCTTTACGCCGCCCAGGCCTGTCCGGACTGGGGTTTTCTGCTGATCGGGGCGGTGGATCCGGATAATCCATTCCTGCGCCGGCTGGACAAGCTGTCCAACGTCTACCTCACCGGCCCAAGGCCGGCTACGGAAGTGCCCGACTGGCTGTACCGCTGTCAGGTGCTGATGGATTTGCAGCGTACGGACCAGCCCTTCGACGATGTGATTTCCCCGCGGCTGTATGAGTATCTGGCCACCGGACGGCCGGTGGTGTCCATGCTGTGGCCCGATCAGGTGGAAACCTTCCCCGACGTGGTTTACGGTGCCCACGATCTGGAGGAGTTTGTTACCCTGTGCGCCCACGCCATGGAGGAGGCCCCCGGCTTTGTCTCCCAGCGGAGGATGGACCGGGCGGCGGAGGCGGCCTGGCCCCAGCGGGTGGGGGAGGTGGAGCGGATCCTTACCACGGCCGGTTTACTGGGATGAAGCTCTCTTTCGACAACCTTTTTGGCGCTTTTTCCTGTTTCTATTGTACAAGCCTACGAAAGTGCATTCCCCCTCTTGCAATGATCGGGCGATTCCTATAAAATGGGATTCAGTATTTTCTTAATGTGGAGAGGAGAGCCGACTATGTCTTACTTTTGCCGATTTTGGTATTTTCACGGCCCCAATCCGCCCAAAATTGCCCCATAATACGCATTCAGGCTATCTGTCTATCCGCAGATAGCCTGCGCTTTTTGAAAGGAGAGTCATACATGAAAAAAGTCGCCGTAATCATGGGCTCTGACAGCGATTGGCCTGTAGTCCAGGGGGCCTGCAGGCAGCTGGACGAGTTCCAGATTCCCTACGAGGCCCACATCCTCTCAGCTCACCGCACCCCTGCCGCAGCCGCGGAGTTTGCGAAAAATGCCCGGGCCAACGGCTTTGGCGTGCTCATCTGCGCCGCCGGGATGGCGGCCCACCTGGCCGGGGCCTTTGCCGGCAACTCCACCCTCCCGGTCATCGGCATCCCCATGAAGGGGGGCGCTATGGACGGGCTGGACGCCCTGCTGGCCACCGTTCAGATGCCCAGCGGCATCCCCGTGGCCACTGTGGCCATCAACGGGGCCAAAAACGCCGCCGTGCTGGCCGCCCAGATCCTGGCCGTCTCCGACGACAAGCTGGCCGCCAAACTGGACCAGGCCCGGGAGAAGATGGCGGAGCAGATTGCGGAGAAGGAGGCCAAGCTCCAGGCGGAGCTGAGAGAATAACAGTGGAGGTCCACTATCTTGATTGGGTTCTGCTGAAGGACGGCAGACAGGCGGCCATAATGGAGGTCTACAACCCCACCAGTTTCGAAGCGGACATTGGAAGCTGCCCCAAGGAGTGGGAGAGCGGGCCTATTACCTTGGATATGATCGACCGGATTATCTGCCATTATGTACCATCAAACGAGAAAGGAAAGATTACTATGAACAAACTGGAACAGCTCTACGAGGGCAAAGCCAAGAAGGTATTTTCCACCGAGGACCCCGATGTTGTGATTGTCTCCTACAAGGACGACGCCACCGCCTTTGACGGGCTGAAAAAGGGCACCATCACCGGCAAAGGGGCCATCAACAACCAGATGACCAACTTCCTGATGCAGCAGCTGGAGAAGGCCGGCGTCCCCACCCATTTTGTGGAGGAGCTGAGCGAGCGGGAGACCGCCGTGAAGAAGGTGTCCATTGTCCCTCTGGAGGTGATTGTCCGCAACGTGTCCGCCGGCTCCTTTGCCAAGCACTACGGCGTGGAGGAGGGCATCGTCTTCGACGCGCCCACCATCGAGTTCTCTTATAAGAACGACGACCTTCATGACCCCCTCATCAACGACTACCACGCTGTGGCGCTGCACCTGGCCACCTGGGAGGAGATCGACCAGATCAAGAAGTACGCCTTCCAGGTCAACGACTTCCTCAAGGCGGAGCTTCTTGCCTGCGGCGTCACCCTGGTGGACTTTAAGCTGGAGTTCGGCAAAACCGCCGACGGGACCATCGTCCTGGCCGATGAGATCAGCCCGGACACCTGCCGCTTCTGGGACGCCAAGACCGGCGAGAAGCTGGACAAGGACCGCTTCCGCCGGGATCTGGGCAACGTGGAGGGCGCTTATCAGGAGATGAGCAAGCGCCTCATGGGCAAATAAGGAGGAGCGAATGGGTGGTTTTTTTGGAGCTGTCTCCACCAGAGACGTCTCCCTTGACATTTTTTTCGGGGTGGATTACCACTCCCATCTGGGTACCCGCCGGGGCGGCATGATTATCCATGACGCCAAGGACGGCTTCCAGCGGCAGATTCACTCCATCGAGAATACCCCCTTCCGCACTAAATTTGAAAAGGACCTGGCCGATTTTCATGGTATCTCCGGCATTGGCTGCATCAGCGACACCGACCCCCAGCCCCTGCTGGTCCGATCCCACCTGGGGCTGTATGCCATTACTACCGTGGGCATCATCAACAATGCCGAGGAGCTGGTGGAGCAGTATTTCTCCGACCACGGCCACCAGTTCATGGCCATGAGCTCCGGCAAGATCAACTCCACCGAGCTGGCCGCCGCTCTTATCAACCAGAAGGACAACCTGGTGGACGGTATCCTTCATGCGCAGGAGGCCATCGCGGGTTCGCTCACCCTGCTGATCCTCACCGGGGAAGGGGAGATCATCGCCGCCCGGGACCGGGTGGGGCGGCTGCCCGTCCTGATCGGGAAGAACCAGGAGGGGTACTGCGTCTCCTTTGAGTCCTTCGCCTACCACAAGCTGGGATATGAGGACGCCTACGAGCTGGGCCCCCGGGAGATCGTCCGGATTCGGCGTGACGGATATGAGGTGCTCTCTCCCGCCGGAGAGGAAATGAAGATCTGTGCCTTCCTCTGGACCTACTACGGCTACCCCAACTCCAACTATGAGGGGGTCAACGTAGAGCTGATGCGCTACCGCAACGGCGCGGTGATGGCCCGGAATGAGCGGGAGCGAGGGGCCCTCCCCGATGTGGACTACGTGGCCGGCGTCCCAGATTCCGGCCTGCCCCACGCCATCGGCTACGCCAATGAGAGCGCCATCCATTTTGCCCGCCCCTTTATCAAATACACCCCCACCTGGCCCAGGTCCTTTATGCCGGCCAACCAGGATGTGCGCAACCAGGTGGCCAAGATGAAGCAGATTCCCGTTCCCGAGCTGATCCAGGGGAAAAAACTGCTCTTTGTGGACGACTCCATTGTCCGGGGCACCCAGCTGCGGGAGACGGTGGAGTTCCTCTACGAGTCCGGCGCGCAAGAGGTCCACATGCGCTCCGCCTGCCCCCCCATTATGTATAGCTGCAAATATTTAAACTTTTCCCGGGGAAACTCCGACATGGACCTTCTGGCCCGGCGCACTATCCAGGAGCTGGAGGGAGACGAGGGCCAGAAGCACCTGGAGGAGTACGCTGATTCCTCTTCCCGGCGGGGCCAGTGTATGCTGAAGACCATCTGTGAGCGTTTCGGCTTTGACTCTCTGGGCTATCAGTCCCTGGACGGCCTGCTGGAGGCCATCGGCATCGACCGAAGTAAGGTGTGTACCTACTGCTGGTCGGGGAAAGAATAATTTTTTGGAGGTTTCTTCCTATGGAAAACTCTCATTCTGCCTCTTACGCCGCCGCCGGCGTGGATATTGAGGCCGGCTACAAGGGCGTACAGCTGATGAAGAAGCATGTGGCCCGCACACAGATTGCCGGAGTGGTCAGCGGCATCGGCGGCTTCGGCGGCCTGTTCGCCCCCGATTTTTCCGGGATGAAGGAGCCGGTGCTGGTCTCCGGCACCGACGGCGTAGGCACCAAGATCCGCCTGGCCCAGCTGATGGACAAGCACGACACCATCGGCATCGACTGTGTGGCCATGTGCGTCAACGACGTGATCTGTTGCGGGGCGCGCCCGCTGTTTTTCCTGGACTATATCGCCATCGGCAAAAACGAGCCGGAGAAGGTGGCCTCCATCGTCTCCGGCGTGGCCGAGGGCTGTGTCCAGGCGGGCTGCGCCCTCATCGGCGGCGAGACCGCCGAGCATCCAGGCCTGATGAAGTCGGAGGACTACGACCTGGCCGGCTTCACTGTGGGCATTGTGGACAAGGAGAAGATGCTCGATCCCGGCCGGGTAAAGGCCGGAGACGTGATCTTGTCCCTGCCCTCTACCGGCGTCCACTCCAACGGCTTCTCCCTGGTGCGCAAGGTGTTCAACATCGAGCACGCCAAGCTGGATGAGTGGTCGGAGGAGCTGGGGGGGGAGCTGGGCGACGTTCTGCTTGCGCCCACCGCCATCTATGTCAAGCCTGTCCTGGCCGCCATTGAGGCCGCGGATATTCACGGCATCAGCCATATCACCGGCGGCGGCTTCTATGAGAATATCCCCCGCTGTCTGCCTGACGGCCTGACGGCCAAAATCAGCAAAAGTGCCCTGGTCATTCCCCCCATCTTCCGCCTGCTTCAGCGGCTGGGCAATATCCCGGAGCGCGATATGTTCAACACCTTCAACATGGGCACCGGCATGGTGCTGGTAGTGGCCAAAGAGGATGTGGACAAGGCCGTCGCCGCCCTCCACGGCGCGGGACAGGGGACCAGGGTGATCGGCGAGATTGTGGCCGGCGACGCCGGCGTGGAGCTGCTGTGATGAAAAAAATCGCTGTTCTGGTGTCCGGGGGCGGAACAAATCTACAGGCCCTCATCGACGCCCAGGCCCGGGGGGAGATTGTCAATGGAGAGATTGCCGTTGTCATCTCTTCCGCGCCGGAGGCTTATGCTTTGGAGCGGGCCCAACACGCCAATATTCCCAGCTGTGTTTTGGCCAGAAAGGATTATTCTTCCAGTCAATCCATGACAATTGCGCTGGTGAACAAACTGCGGGAGCTGGACATTGATCTGGTGGTTATGGCAGGCTTTATGACGATTGTTACTAAGGAACTTTTTGAGGTTTACAATAACGCCGTCATCAACATCCATCCCGCCCTGATCCCCTCCTTCTGCGGCAAGGGGGCCTACGGTCTTCATGTCCATGAGCAGGCCCTGGCCTACGGCGTGAAGGTGTCCGGAGCCACCGTCCACTTTGTCACCGAGGAGTGCGACAGCGGGCCTATCATCCTCCAAAAGGCGGTGGACGTCCTCCTCGACGATACCCCCGAAACCCTCCAGCGCCGGATCATGGAGCGGTGTGAGTGGAAGCTGCTGCCCCAGGCCGTGTCCCTGTTTTGCCAGGACCGACTCAAGGTGGAGGGGCGGACGGTTCAAATTCTACCATAGGAGGCAGATACCATGAGCGATCTGATGAAATACCTATCCGAGCGCCCCTATCCCGGCCGGGGCATTTTGTTGGGCTCCGGCCACAACGGTACGTGGGCCCAGTCCATCGCCGCCTACTTTATTATGGGCCGCAGCGAAAACAGCCGTAACCGGATCTTTGAAACGACGGAGGACGGCATCCGTACAAAAGCCTTTGACGAAAGCAAGATGACCGATCCCTCCCTCATCATCTACCACCCGGTGCGCATGGTGGGCACTGACTTGGTTGTCACCAACGGCGACCAGACCGACACCATTCGGGATCACCTTGTCCGGGGCGGGACATTTGAGGACGCCCTGCGCACACGGGAATACGAGCCGGACGAGCCCAACTGGACCCCCCGCATCTCCGGGCTTTTGGATCGCCAGGGAAATTACCGGCTGTCCATCCTGAAAGAGGGACAGGACAGGCTGTGCCAGCGGCAGTTTTTTGAGTATCAGGCCCGGTACGGCCTGGGCCACCTGATTACCACCTATGAGGGATACGGCGACCCTCGGCCCTCCTTCCATGGGGAGCCGGTGCAGGTCAAGCTGGACGCCCCCAGTGCCGACGTCCTGGCCGATCAAATCTGGGACAGCCTGGACGAGGCGAACCGCGTCGCCCTCTATGTGTGTTGCATCGACCGCCGCAACGGGTTCCCGGAGACGGTCATCATCAACAAATACGGCCAGAGCACCCATACCGCCCCCAAAACCTCTATTTGGCAGGAAAAGAGGTAACAGTTATGGGACTCTTTGACCGCTTTAAAAAACAGGAGAATGCCCCGGAGTCCAAGCCGGAAGTCCCCGCCGTCCCAGAGTCGGGGCTAATCGACTTCCACCCCTACGACACCGGGCTGGCGGAGTCTGTCCGGGCGCTGGAGCGGGACCTGCGGAAGCTGAACACCAATGGCCGCCGGCCCTGCGGTCGGGACGAATTCATCGCCCTGCTGGCGGGGGTCGCCGCCCTGCGGAAGACTCCCGGCATCCCAGGGCCCAACGAGTCCGGACCCAACTACTTCATCACCCTGCCCAAGTGTGCCTCCCATGTGGAGAAGATGGCATGTCAGGTCCATCTGAAGGAGATCTTCGGCATCACGGACAAGGCGTCCATGCTCGAGTTTTGCAACCAGGAGCTGCGTTGCCACAACAACTATCTGGATTTCGAGGGCTTCTGGGAGGGCCGCCCGCCTTTCGATCTGTCCCGGCTCAACGGGGGCGGACTGGAGTTCTTCCAAACCGCCCGGGACTTCTCCGCCCAGTTCTACCCCATCGTGGGCCACAAGGGCTATCTGGCCTGGGATATCAGCGAGTGCGTGGGTCACCTGCGCTCTGGCTACGCCTGCGGCCTGCTTACCCGGGAGGAGTTGGACGAGATGGCGGAGCACTGGATCGTCCAGGCCCAGATTTTTGAAAACTGGACCGACTTCGCCGTCAGCCTGGTGTGCGGCCAGCTGTACTGGAACTTCCGTGGCGGCTCCAAGCTGCCCGAGTTGAACCAGGGCTTGGACCTGTGGTCTAAGCTGGTACGACGCCTTTTGGACGACGGCGCGGCCTGGGCCAGCGGATTGTGGTACGTCCCGCCCCGAAAAAAGGAGTACAAGCTGTGGGCCCCGGAGTTCAAGCTGTACCTTCCCGACTGGGAGGGCCCCAGCGGCTGCTTTGCCACCGACCACATCACCGTCCTGGGCAAAAAGGTGGGCTGGTGCTACCGGGAAACGCCCAGTGAGGGCCGCCCCGACAGCGGCTGGCGGTTTTTCTCCGGCGAGGAGAGCGACGAGTATGTCAACGACATCAACCATACTGACGTCTACGACTTGAACACCATCTGCAACTACGACCCGGACATTCTCCCCCTGCTGACCGCCCCTGTGGGCACCGCCTACGCCCGGGGCGCGGACGGAAAATTCCACGCGGAGCAGTATACGCCATCGGAGGATTAATATTATGTTAACCGGAAAGGAATTGGCCCGGGCTTACTTCGACGGCCTGAAAGCGGCCTATTACCGTTATGATGGCCAGGAGATGTGGGACCGCTTCGCCTCAGTGGTTCATGGGGCGGACCAGCGGGACCTGGACCGGCTCACCGCCCTCTACCCCGATATCCCGGAGAGCCTGGTGGAGCTGCTCAAGCTGGTGGACGGCACCTACTAC
>JAAWLY010000050.1 GCA_022798155.1 Lawsonibacter sp.
AAATTGGTAGACATCTGGTAGACGGGCTGAAAAACGAAACCGCCGCCAACCCCTGGGGCGCAGGGGTTTGACGGCGATTTTGGTAGACTTTTGGTAGACCAGCACAAGGCAGCCTGCCGGAGAGAAGCAAAAAGCACCTGTCCGCAATGCAAACAGGTGCTTTTCCTCGGTAATCATTTCAATTTTAGAGCACACCGATTTCCTTATAGTACCGCTCGGCGCCGGCGTGGAGAGGCAGATTAGCGATATCCTTCACAGCCTCTTCGGGGGTGAGGCCCTTCAGGTTGCCCTGAGCCTCGCCCAGCTGGTCGATATTCTCCCAGAAAGTCTTGGTCAAGTCATAGACGGCCTGCTCACTCAAATCTCCCCGGCAGAACATGACCATCTTAATGGCAGAAGTCTGCACATCCTCGTCCTGGCCGGGATAAGTGCCGGCAGGGATGGTGAAGGGAGCATACCAGGGGTAGTCGGCCTGGAGCGTAGAAATAATCTCATCGCTAATGTTCAGCAGCTTGCAGCCGGCGGAGCAGGCCTGAGATACCGCACTGGCGGGAGCGCCGGACATAATCCAAGCTCCGTCGATGGTGCCGTTCTGGAGCATATCAGCGGCATCCGTGAAGGCAATATATTCGCAGTTGATATCGTCAGGATAGGTCAGGCCGGCGGCGGTGAAGTGGTTCATGCACTCGCCCTCCACGCTGGAACCGGCGGCGGCCACAGCAAAGTGCTTGCCCTTGACACCGGCCAGGTCGGTAATACCGGACTTCTCGGTGACCACCACCTGGTTAGGGTTGAAGTACAGCCCGCCGATGACCTTCAAGTCGTCGTAAGCGTAGCCCTCAAAGCTGTCGGTGCCGTTGAGGCACTGGTAGCAGTTGGAGCTGATCGCGATGGACACCTGAGCTTCGCCCTCAGACACCTGGGTCAGGTTGTCAATACCGCCGTTAGAGGCCTGGCTGGAGGCGCTGACATAGGGGATCTCGGTGTCCCACAGGTTGGTAATGGCCGCGCCCACGGCGTAAAGCGCGCCGCCGGAGCTGGCGGTGGGGAAGTTAATGGTCACAGGGTCGGGTTCGGTGCTGGGAGGATTGGAGGCGTCGCTGGAGCTGCCCGCAGTGGATGCGGAGCTGGGATTGCTGCCGCTTGCGTTGCTGCCGGCGCCGTTGTCTTTGCCGCCGCCGCAGCCGGCCAGGACGGCCACCATCAAGGCGGCGGCCAGGGCCATAGAGAGTGCTTTCTTCATGTTTCATCAAACTCCTTTTCAAAAGATATGCGCGTTTTTCCCCGTCATTGGGAATTCCGGCAGGGAAAATTTTCTTTTGGTTCTTTTCTTTTTCAACAGAAAGGAACCTATGTCAGGCGGCTTTCGGAGAGGGAGCCGCGGGACGACGGGTAAACCACTGGAAGGCAAGCACAGCCCCCAGAATGGCAAAGCCAATCACGTCTGTGATGGTGTCGGGATAGAGCATCAGAGGGGCCACGGCGATGAGGACGGCCCGCTCCAGCCAGCTGGACCTGCGCAGGAACCAGCCCTCCAGGCCGCCTACCAGGGCAACTGTGCCCACGGAGGCGGTAAAAAAGGCCCAGAGACTGCCCACGGTGGCGGCGGCGGGGTCGGCCCCGATGAGAAGCACCGGGTTATCCAGGAAGAAAAATGGGATCAGGAAGCCCACCAGCCCCAACCGCACCGACAGCAGACCGGTTTTGGTCTGGTTGGAGCCGGCAATGCCAGAGGCCACATAACTGCTCATAGCCACAGGTGGGGTGATGTTGGAAAGACAGGCGTAGATCAAACAAAACATGTGCGCGGAGATGTCCAGCACCCCGACCTTAATCAGCACCGGCACCGCCACCGCCTGTACAATAACATAAGCGGCCACACCGGGGACCCCCATGCCCAAAATGGTGGACATAATCATAACCAAAAAGCCCGTGACATAGATGTTGGTATTTTCCACAATGGACAGGATCAGGTAGCCCATATTCAGCCCCAGGCTGGTGAGGGTTACTGTGCCGATGATAACACCGATGATGACACAGCACACCCCCACGGAAATCGCGCCCCGGGCGCCCTCTACCGTAGCGGCCACAATCTTGTCCCAGGTCATGCGGGTGTCTTTCCGCAGCCAGCTGGCGGCAACGGTGGCAAAAATGGCAACAACAGCGGCGTAGAGGGGGGTATACCCCATGCACATCAGGGCAATCAGCACAACCAAGGGGATAACCAGGTGGCCCTGCTCCCGGATGACCTTCACCGCGTCTGGGATATTCTCCTTGGACAGTCCGGACAGCCCCAGGCGCTTGGCCTCGAAGTGGACGGCGAAGAGCAGCCCTAAATAATAGAGGAAGGCGGGGACAATGGCGGCCAGCATCACGTGGGTATAGCTCAAGCTCAAAAACTCCGCCATAACAAAGCCCACCGCCCCCATAATGGGGGGACAAAACTGCCCGCCTGTGGAAGCCACCGCCTCCACCGCCCCGGCAAACTCCTTTTTATAGCCGGTCTGCTTCATCAGGGGAATGGTGATGGTGCCTGTGGTGGCCACGTTGGCCACCGCCGAGCCGTTAATCATCCCCATCAGGGCGGAGGCCAGCACCGCCACTTTGGCGGGACCGCCGGGGGTCTGACCCACCAGGGTCAGGGAGAAATCATTGATGAATTTAGAAAACCCGCTGTATTTGAGGAAAGCGCCAAAGACCACAAACAAGAAGATATAAGTGGCGGACACGCCAATACCGGTGCCCAGCAGGCCCTGGGTGCCCCAAAACTGGGTAGCCAGCACCCGCTTCAGGGTAAAGCCATTGTGGCCCAGCCGGCCGGGCAGATAGGTGCCAAACCAGTTATAAGCCAAAAAGATAGCCGCCAGAATGGCCAGATTGCCCGAGGCGCGGCGGGCGGCCTCAAAGGCCAGCACCAGAGCCACGCCGGCAATCACCAGCTCCATCTGGTTCACCCGTCCGCCGGTCTGGGCAATACGGGTGTAGTTCAAAATCAGATAGCCAAAGCTGAGGACGGTCAGCGCAATCAGCACCCAGTCCCAAAGGGGGGGCAGCCTGCGCACCCGGTTTTCTTTTTTATAAGTAGGATAGAGCAGGAAGGTAAAAACCAGCAGGAAAACACAGTGAATTGCCCGCAGGTTGACAGCGCTGATCAGGCCAACGGTACTGAAGTAGAGCTGGAACACCGTCCAAAGACACAGCAAAACGGTAATGGCGGTCCCCATCGGACCGGTGTAGGTTCGGGTGCGGGACTCCGCCTCCTTCTCCTCCAGAAGCTCCTGGGCCTTCTTCTCCAGGTCCTGGGACTGCGCCTGTATGTTGTTTTCTCCCATGGGGTCCTCCCCTTTGCTTTATTGGTTAAAAGCGTTGAAGTAACAGTATCTGTTGTAACACAGATGGCCGGTGTTGTCAAGCACTTTCCCGGGGCAAAGCGCGTATTTCGTAAAAATGCCTGCCAGACCTTGAAAAACGCCGAAAAAATTCAGCGCTTTTTGACAAGATCAGCGGTGGACTCCCGCCTTGAGGGGCACCGGATCGGGGAGGGGGAGTTCCTCTGGGCTGTTGGGGTAGATCCGGCGGAGCTTGGCGATGCAGGCCACGCTTGCGGGCACCAAAAACAGGTCGGCGCACACCCAGGCGGCGGGGGAGGCGAAGCAGGCGGCGGTGTAGCCGAAGGCGGGCACCAGCAGCAGCCCCACCCCGGTGCGGGCAGCCATCTCCAGCACGCCGGCCAGAATGGCGAAGGGGCTAAAGCCCATCCCCTGGATGGAGAACCGCACAATATTCACCAGAGACAGAGGGAAGAAGAAGGCAGACTGTATGACCACATACCGGGCGGTCAGCTCCACCAGGAAGGCCGCGTCCAGCTCGCTGGAATCCAGAAAGAGCAGGGCGCACTGGGGGGCAAACACCAGCATAGCGCACAGGGCGGCGGCCGAATAAATCAGGCCCAGCAGAGAGCAGGACCGGATACCCTGGCCCAGCCGATCCAACTTACACGCCCCCACGTTCTGCCCGCAGTAGGTGGCCATAGTGGCCCCCATGGCGTCGAAGGGGCAGGCCAGCAGCTGGTAGACCTTGGCCCCCGCCGCTACAGCGGCCACATAGAGGCTGCCCAGGGCGTTTACTGAGGACTGGAGCACAATAGAGCCAATGGCGGTGATGGAATATTGCAGCCCCATGGGAATCCCCATCGTACACAGCACACCGCAGGCGTGAAGGTCCAGCCGCCGCTCATCCCGGGTCATGCGCAGGATGGGATACTTCCGGGTCATATAGAACAGGCAGGCCGCGCCAGACACCCCCTGAGAGGCTACTGTGGCCAGGGCCGCGCCGGCCACCCCAGCATTAAACCAGAGAATGAGGGTAAAATCCAGCACAATGTTCAGGCAGGAGGATAGGGCCAGAAAGTACACCGGCGTTCTGCTGTCCCCCAGGGAGCGGATGATCCCGGCCAGCAGATTATAGAGGAAAGTGGCGGGAATGCCCATGAAGATGATAAAAATATAGGTGCAGGCGTCGTGAAAAATGTCCGCCGGAGTCAGCATCACCGTAAGAATCCGGCGGCACAGCAGACCGGTGGATACGGTGAGCACGACGGCAAAAAGAATCGCCAAATAGGCCGCGTTGGCCACGTAGCGGCGCATTTTGGAGGGCTCATTGGCCCCCATCCGCTGGGCCACCGGGATGGCAAAGCCGTTGCACACCCCCATGCAGAAGCCTATTACAAAAAAGTTGATGGAGCCGGTGGAGCCCACCGCCGCCAGGGCGGCGGAGCCCAGCAGCTTGCCTACAATCATAGCGTCCACCATGTTGTAGAGCTGCTGAAACAGCATTCCAAACAGGGTGGGCAGGGCAAAGCCAAGAATCAGCCGCATGGGATTGCCGACAGTCAGGTCCTTTGTCATAGAGGTCCCTCCTCGTGAAAATCTCCGCTTATTATAGTCATCTCTCCCCTGTCTGCCTAGCGGCTTTTTGACGGTTTTTATCCCTCTGTCCAGATAAATTTTCATCAAAATCCCTCTGCAAAGCGGCCCTAGGGGGGCAGCCCGGCAGAAATACAGAACCCGCCCAGCAGTTACAGCCAGGCGGGTCTTGCTTACGCGTTTTTTGCCATTCTCCGGCAGGCCAGGGCGGTGGCCAGGAAATATCCCCCGTAGACCACCAGGATCACCCCGGCGGTGACGGCGGAGCTGGCGGTAACATCCACCTTGCCGGCGGTGGCGATGATATCGTTGGCGGCCTTCATGCCCACCACCGAGTGGACCAGGGCCAGCGTCAGGGGAAGGAGAAAGGCCAGGGCCACCTGCTGGGTGGCGGATTTGGCCACCTGTCTCTCCTCAGCGCCCAGGCGGCGGAGGATGGCGTACCGCCGGCTGTTGTCAGCCCCCTGGCTGAGTTGCTGGAGGGCCAGCACCGCCGTCGCGGCCAGCAGGAAGGTAAAGCCCAGGTACAGTCCCAAAAACAGGACCAGGATTTTATTCCCCATCATGTCCTGATAGACCTCCAGCCGGCTGTCGGAGTAGATGGACCGGGTGGTTTCGAAGGGCGCGGTCAGCTGGAAGATGGCCCGCTCGACCTCCTCCGCCTGACCGGCGTAGTTGGCCGACCAGCACTGGCAGATGGGCTCCAGGCCCTGGGTCCTCCCGTCCTCCACAACGAGATACCGCCAATGGGAAGCGCCGTTCAGCGGACTGGCCTCCACCACCTGATACGCCCCGGCGGCAAGCTCAAGGGGCGGCTGGCCCAGGAGCGTCAGCTGCCGGTTATAATCGGACAGAGCCAGCACCGCCTGAACCGGGCCCTCTTCCCCCCGTTCAAAGCCAGTGACCTCCGGGTTGTTGCGGTAGAGGGTTATGGAGTTCTGTCCGCTGAGGCGGGCCTCTGTGTCGAAGCCGCCCTCCCGGAGCAGGGCGGGGAAGTCCATGGGCTCATCGCCGCCTTCCACATCGTAGTAGTCCCAAAAAGTGATATCCACCGGGGCCTCCCCATCGGTCATGGAGGACAGGGTGTTATTCAGGCCGATGGAGCTGGCGGTGATGCCGATGGCCAGCAGGAGGAGGATACACACCACCGTCTGGGCCAGATAGGTGGTGTGGACCTTGCTGAGCCACTGGCGCAGGGTAAATACATTCAGGTTTTTGTAGTACAGCCCCGGGCGGCGCTGGACGAACTTCATCACAAAGCCGGACAGGGAGCGGAAAATGAGCAGCGTCCCCAGGGTGCCCAGCCCCAGCATGGGGAAGCAAAGAAAGGGAACCGCCACGGCCAGCGCCATGCCGAAGGTGAGCAGAATGGCGTAGGCTCCAATCAGACAGATCACGCCGATAACCAGCTGAACCACCGCCACTGTCAGGGGCCGGGGCTTGAGCACCTCGTTTTTCCGCTCCCCATGGATCAGCTCGATGAGCCTGGCCCGAGACACCTGCACCCCGCTGAGGGCCATCACCAGCAGGAAGATAATCCCAAAATAGATCACCGTCTTGCCTGCGGCGGCGGGGGAAAACTTGATCGCCAGCAGGGCGGATACGTCCATCTCGAACATGGACAAAGTGAGGGCGGACATGCCGAAGCTGGCCAGCACTCCCAGCCCCAGCCCGGCGGCCAGGGAGATCAGCCCCACGATGCCCGTCTCCAGAAAGAGCAGCCGGGACACCTGGCCCTGGCTCAGGCCCAGCAGCAGATAGGTGCCCAGCTCCCGCTTGCGGCGGCGGAGGAGGAAGCGGTTGGCGTAGAGGATCAGGCAGGCCAGCACTACCGCCACAAAGACGGAAAAGATGTCTATGATGGTCATAATGGCGTCCACCATGGGGTTTTTGCTCTGGGACAGGTAGACGATGGCCCCCTGGCCCTCGATGGAGTTGAAGGTATAGAACAGGCACACGCCAAAGGTGAGTGTAAGGAGATACACCCCGTAGTCCCGGAAGGACCGGCGCACGTTGCGCAGGGCCAGCTTAGAGAACATCGGCCATCCCTCCCCCCATCCGGGTGACCACCTGGATGATTTTTTGGAAGAAAACCTTCCGGCTGTCCGCCCCCCGGTGGAGCTCCAGGAACAGCCGTCCGTCCTGGAGAAAGACCACCCGGCGGCAGCAGCTGGCGGTAAAGGCGTCGTGGGTGACCATCAGGATGGTGGTGCCCTTTTCCTGGTTCAGGGCGTCCAGCCGGCTCAGCAGCAGAGAGGAGGCCTTGGAGTCCAGGGCGCCGGTGGGCTCGTCGGCCAGCACCAGGGCGGGGTGGGTCACCATGGCCCGGGCGGCGGCGCAGCGCTGCTGCTGGCCCCCGGACATCTGGTAGGGGTACTTGTTCAGGCAGTCGGAGATACCCAAAAACTCCGCCATCTCCCGCACCCGCTTGTCGATCTTCTGGGCGGGAGCCCGGATGATAGACAGAGACAGGGCAATGTTCTCATAGGCGGTGAGGGTATCCAGCAGGTTGCAGTCCTGGAAAATGAAGCCCAGCCGCTCCCGGCGGAATTTAGCCAACTCCTTGCCCTTCAGGCGGGTCAGCTCCCTGCCGTCGATGACGATAGAGCCGGAGGTGGGCCGGTCAATGGTGGACACGCAGTTGAGCAGTGTGGTCTTGCCCGAGCCGGAGGGACCCATCACCCCCACGAACTCCCCCGCCTCCAGCGTCAGGGACACCCCGTCCAGAGCGTGGGTGACCGCCCCGCCCTTGCCATAGACCTTTTTCAGTTCGGTTACCGTTAAAATCTCAGACATAATTATTCTCCTTTTTGATAAATCCGGTTAAGGAATCTGTACCGCAGTAAAGGGGCCCGGCTGGATCATAGCGCGGCAGTCAGCCTGATACGCCGTCTCCTGGGTATAGGCCGCCAGCAGAGCCAGCAGCAGGGCAAATACACACAGCCCGGTCTTGATTTTCTCGCTCATAAATGATCCGCTCCCTTCGTTGAACTGTATTAGATCATACCATACAGTTTGAAAAAATGCTTTAAAGGAACCATGAGGATTTCATTAAGGATTCTTTAAAATTTCCTTTTTTTCCCGCCGCTCTTTTTAGGGGAGGAACGCCCTCCCTCTTGATTTTCTCGGCAAAATATGCGATACTACTTAAAAAGGAAGGGGGATCCGCCATGCTGGAGGTACGGCAGCTGTGTAAAAGCTACGGTGGGCGGCAGGTGCTTGCCCCCGCCAGTTTCGTACTGCCCCCGGGCCAGTGTCTGGGGCTGGTGGGGCGCAACGGGTCAGGCAAGTCCACCCTGCTGCGTCTGATCGCCCAGATCGAAAAGCCGGACAGCGGCGATGTCCTCTACGAGGGCAAAAGCACCTTGGGAGACCGGCTGTTTTTGCGGAAGCAGCTTGGATATGTGCCCCAAACTGCCGAATTGGCCCGGGAGCTGACCGTAAGCCAGCAGCTCGCCCTGTGGCAGAGTGCCTGTGGGCTGTCCGGTCCCCTGCCGGCTGATGTCCTGGAGCTGTTGGGGCTGGAACCCCTGCTGAAAAAGCCCATCGGCGCCCTGTCCGGCGGCATGGCGCAGCGCTTGAGCATCGCCCTGGGCCTGCTGTCCCGGCCGGAGGTCCTGCTGATGGACGAGGCCACCTCCGGCCTGGACCAGGGCTACGCCCCTTTGCTGCTGGACTGGCTGGAGGGCTTTGTGTCCAAAGGCGGCAGCCTGATCTGGTGCAGCCACCATCCTCAGGAGCTGGAGCGGCTGTGCGGCGCGGTGCTGCGGCTGGAAGCGGGAACACTGATTATGGAGACACAGGAGGATATATGAGATGGTCTGTAAAAGCTGTGGAAACGAAATCCGGGACGACGCCAAGTTCTGTCCCCACTGCGGCGCGGTAAGCGGCGCGCCGGCGGGCGCTCCATACGTCCCGTCAGGCTACGCCGGCCCGGAGGCCCCCGTTCCTGGCCAAGGGAAGGGAAAGAAGGGGCTGATCATCGGCGGAATCGCGGCGGTGATTGTTGTCGCCATTCTGGCGGCCGTCTTTGCCAGCGGGCTGTTCTCCAACCCCAAAAAGCAGGTGACGGCCGCCTTCGCCAAAACCGCCGCCGCCTACTCCGCTGTCAGCGACAGCATAGGCCTGCCCGACCTGAACGGGCTGCGCAAGCACCAGTCCATCAGCCAGCGGTTTTCTTTCGAGCTGAACAGCATCAACAGCTCCCTGACCGGATATGACATGTCCGCCCTCAGTGGCCTGGGAGTCCGGATGGATACCAACCTGGACGGCGAGAGCCGCAAGCTGGACGCTTCCCTCAGCGCCTACTGGGGCGGGGATGATTTGCTGTCCTTCCGGCTGCTGGCAGACGGCAGCAAGCTGTATCTCTCCTCCCCCCAGTTCACCGACGGTACGGCCTATGGCGTGAACACCGAGACCCTGGGGGCCGACCTGGAGGCGATGACGGGTGACAGCTCCGTGGCGGACATCAGCTTTAATATATTCGATCTGATGGACCTGGCCATGGAGCAGATGGACCCCGAGGCGATGAAGCAGGAGCTGAAGGAGGCCAACAAGGCCCTGTGGGAGGCCGCGGAGGTCAAAAAGCTGGGGGCCAAGAGCCTGTCCGTCAACGGCACTGAGACCAAGACCTCCGCCTATCAGGTCGTTTTTCCCCAGGATGCCTTGTACCAGTACGTGGACGAGCTGGAGACTGTGCTGTCCGCCGTGGACTATTACGAGCTGTACGCCCAGCTGTTCCAGGCCACGGGGATGCCCCAGGAGGAGATCCAGGACTTTCTGGACCAGCTGGAGGAGCTGGATGTATACGGCGAGCTGGCCGACAGCCTGCGGGATGTGGTTGAGCAGCTGGGCGATGTACATCTGACTGTCCATGTGGGGGGCGGCTACGTGTCTGCCCTGGTATATGAGAGCTACCTTGACAACGGCAGAGATTCCTTCCTGAGTCTGTCCCTGTTCCTGGGCGGCGGAGAGGAGTATGTGGACAATCTGCGGCTGGAGCTCAAGGTGGACGACCAGCTGATCATCGTGGACTCCACCGGCGACCACGGCGGCAAGAGCGGCGTATTTACCGATAAGACCGTTATCAAGGGCCCCATACCCGCCATCACCTCCGACCTTCAGTACGACCCCAAGGGCGGCGGCCTTCAGTGGAACCTGTCGGTGAACGGCGCCGGTTCCCTGGATATGATGGGGCAGCTGTCCATGGGAGAGGACTCCGTTGACCTTCAGATGGACGACATCGCCCTGCGGGTAATGGGGCTGGAGGTCTGCTCCTTCGGGATGGACTACTACATGGGCCCCTGCCAGGGGGTGGACCTGACCGGCGCCTCCCCCAAGCTGATTACCGAGATGAACATGTTCGAGCTGATGGTCCTTGCCTCCGACCTAGAGAACCGGGCCACCACCTGGGCGGACAGCATGGAATCCCTGTTTGCCCAGCGGCTGCCCGCTGAGTTGTACTACTCCCTTTTCTGAGCAATCAAATGATGAAAGAGCTTCACTTTCTTGCGTCCTATGCTAACCTGACCTGGGGCAGACTCTGCCGGCAGCGCTGGCTGCTGGCAGGGCTTGCTCTTTTGTGCCTTCTTCTGCCTTTCGGGGCGGGGGCTGCGGGAGAGGCGGTTTTGTCCCAGGGGGTGGACTTCTCCGGGGTCACCCTGGCCATTACCGCCCCCGAGGGGGACACCACCCCCCAGCTTCTGGAGCAGTATGTGGAGGGGATGGCGGACGTGGCCCAGTATTGCCGCTTCACCGCCATGGAGGAGGGCCCCGCACTTGACGCCCTGCGCCGGGGGGAGGTCACCGCCGTGCTGGCCCTTCCGGAAAACTTCATCCAGGGAGTCATGTGGGGGGAAAACCCCGATCTGCGGCTGATTGTGGGGGGCGACCGGCCCCTGGAGTCGCTGCTGCTGCTGTGGGTGGGCCAGAGCGCCAGCGACATGCTCTCCGCCTTTCAAAGCGGGGTATACGCCGTGCTGGCCCTCTACGACGCGGCCCCGCCCCCCGGCCTCAGCCGTGACCAGGTGGTGTTGGAAATCAATGTGGACTATATCAACCTGGCACTGAACCGGGGGGAGCTGTTCCAGACCAGGACGGTCTCCGCCACCCGGACCCTGCCCATCCCCCTCCACTACGGCCTGGCCCTGCTGGCCTATCTGGCCCTGTCCGCCGCCCCCCTGTTCGTCCCCATCTACAGCGGGAACTGGCTGACCTTCCAGCGGCGGCTGCGGGCTGCGGGCCGGGGGATTGCCTCGGGGTATTTCAGCGGCGTCATCGCCGGAGTGCCGCTGATGTTTCTTCTGCTGGCCCCCGCCCTGCTGCTGTTGGGAGGGGGAGATATCCTCCTGCTGGGAAGCGCCCTTCTGATGGCGCTCTTCTGCTCCCTGTTCTGCGGGCTGTGCTGTCTGATTTCAGACAGCGCCGCGGGCTGCGGGGTGGCCTCCTTCACCTTCTCCCTGGCCTGTCTGGCCCTGTCCGGCGGGATTGTCCCCCCGGTGCTGCTGCCGGCGGGGCTGCGGAGTCTGGGTTGGCTGTCCCCCATAACCTGGCTGATGGAGCTGGCCGCCTGGCCTATGGGTTACCGGCCAGAGGCCTCCACCCTGGCCTGTCTGGTCCTGTCCGCCGCCGGGATGACCGCTCTGTCCCTGATACTGTACCACCGCCGGGTGGAGCGCTGGGAGGTGGCCCTATGAGCTTTTTTGCAGTGTTCTGGAAAGACAGCTTCCGGACTCAGTTTACCGGCCGGCGGACCTGGGCTCTGCTTTTGCTGCTCCCCCTGCTTACCTTCGGGGCGGCCCGGCTTATGCCCGCCCGCGAGGTGTCCGCCCCCGTCCAGGTGGGAGTGGTACTCCCAGCGGAGGGCGGAGAGGACTTCTGGCGGCGACTGGAAGCGCGGAGCGGGGTGGTGGTCACCTTCCAGCCCGCCAGCCTGGAGCGGGCCGAGGGCCAAGTGGCGCTGGGCCGGTGGGACTGTGCCCTGGTCCTTCCAGAAGATTTTTCCCGGCGGCTGGAAGCCCAGGACCTGGAGGGGCTGTTCACCCTGCTCATCGGCCCCGGCTCCGTCGTCTACCCCCTGGTGCGGGAGACGGTTTCCGCCTGTGTGGCCGAGTGCGTCTCCCCCCGCATGGCTGAGGACTATCTGCTAAGCAGCGGCATCACCTCAGAGGCCGGCCTCCCCCGGCTGCGTCCCCGGCTGGAAGAGACCCTGCTGGACAAGGACCGGGTGCTGGTCTCCCTGGAGACGGTGGACGGCGCCCCCCTGGACCCCCTCGCTCTGGCGGACAGCGGGGTATCCAATCTGCTGTACGGCCTGACCGCCATTTTGCTGCTGATCTGGGCGCTGTTTACCGCCATGGACCTGGGGCGGTGGCTGGAAAGCCCCTTTGCCCGGCGGCTGATCCCCCTCCGGGGGAGGGCCCCCCTGCTGCTCGTCCGGCTGGCGGCCGCCCTGTCCCCGGCTCTTTGCTCCGGCACGCTGGCCCTTCTGGCCGCGGAGCGGCCCGGGCACTGTATCCTGGCCTTGGTCCCCTACCTGCTGTTCTGTGGGACGGCCGCCCTGCTTCTGGCCCGGTTCCGCCCCCTCTGGTCTGCCCTGCCGGTGCTGACCCCCTTTGTACCGGTGCTGGCCCTGCTCCTGTCTCCGGTACTGCTGGATATATCCGCCCTGTTTCCCGCTTTGGCCCCTGTGATTCGCTGGAATCCCGTCACCCTCTACCTCCGGGCCAGCGACGGTTCCTGGAGGGACGGGCTGGTCCTGGCCGGGGCGAGCGCGGCCCTCTTGCTGGCCCTTTCACTGCGGAGAGAACCATAAAAAAAGCGGAACGCCGAAGCGTTCCGCTTTTGCTATCCAAATCAGATCATCAGGGAGCAGACCAGCCGGGTGTACTCCGCCGGGTCCTCCAGGGGCAGGTCGGCCAGGAGGAGGGCCTGGGCGTACAGCAGCTTGGCGTATTTGGCCACGGTATCCTTGTCCCCGGCGTCCACCGCCTTTTTCAGGGCGGCGAAGGGGGCGGAGTCGGGGTTCAGCTCCAGCACCCGCTCGGCCTTCATGGGCTGGCCGCCCTCCACCTTGCGCATATACTTCTCCATCTCGATGGAGACGGGGCCGTCAGCGGACAGGCAGCAGGCGGCGGATTTCAGAATGGCGGACACCCGCACCTCTTTTACCTGGTCGCCCAGGGCCTCCTTCACCGCCTCCAGCACCGGCTTGCCGGCCTCGGCCTTCTCCTCGGCCTGCTTCTTCTCCTCTTCGCTCTGGGGCAGGGCGTCCTCCTCGGCAACCGACTTGAATTTCTTGCCGTCGATCTCAGCCAGGCCCTTCATGACGAAGTCGTCCACGTCCTCGGTGCAGTAGAGAATCTCGTAGCCCTTGTCCAAAATCCGCTCCACCTGGGGCAGCTTGGCGATCTTCTCCACGCTCTCGCCGCAGGCGTAGTAGTAGAAGGGCTGGTCCTCGGGCATCCGGTCCTTGTAGGCGGCCAGGGTGGTGTTGGCCCCCTCCTTGGAGGACCAGAACAGCAGCAGGTCCTGGAGAACCTCCTTGTGCTGGCCGTAGTCGGCCACCACGCCGTATTTCAGTTGGGTGCCGAAG
>JAAWLY010000051.1 GCA_022798155.1 Lawsonibacter sp.
TGAAATACATCCAGTATTCCTGCGTCAAATTGGCTTCGTCTGGCGAAAAAATTCCTCGCCGTTGGGCACATTTCCATTTTTCAAACAGCGCCTAAAAAAGACCTGCGGAGCCATCTGGTCCCGCAGGTCTTCGATTTGTTGAAAGTCCTTAGAAAATACCCTGAGCCATCATGGCGTCGGCGACCTTCTGGAAGCCCAGAATGTTGGCGGCAGCCACCAGGTCGTACTTATCGCCCCGCTTCAGGTTATAGCGCTTGGCCACCTCGACGGAGTTGTTGAAGATGTTCTTCATGATGCCCTTCAGCTTCTCGTCCACCTCTTCGGCGGTCCAGTACAGGCGCTCGGCGTTCTGGGCCATCTCCAGCTCGGAGACGGACACGCCGCCGGCGTTGACGGCCTTGGAGGGGGCGACTACCAGGTGCTCCTGCTTCTTCAGGAACTCCAGGGCGTCGTTGGTGGTGGGCATGTTGGCCACTTCGATGTAGTACTTCACGCCGGAGGCGGCGATCTTCTCAGCCCACTCCATGTTAACGTCGTTCTGGGTAGCGGCGGGCATGTAGATGTCCACGTCCTTCACGCCCCAGCACTTCTGGCCGGCCACGAACTCGCAGCCGAATTTCTCGGCGTAGGGAGCGCAGTGCATGGGATCCTTGGCGCGCATCTCCAGGATGTAGTTCAGCTTCTCTTCGCTGTCCACACCGTCGGGATCGTGGATGTAGCCGTCGGGTCCGGCGAAGTAGGTGACCTTGGCGCCCAGCTCCAGAGCCTTGCGCATGATGCCCCAGCCCACGTTGCCGTAGCCGGAGATGGCGATCTTCTTGCCCTTGATGTCGTCGCCGTGGAGCTTCAGAGCCTCGACCAGATAGTACACAGCGCCGTAGCCGGTGGCCTCGGGACGCATCAGGGAGCCGCCGGTGGTCACAGACTTGCCGGACAGAGCGCCGAACTCGGAGGCGCCCACCAGGCGGCGGTACTGGCCGTACATATAGTTGATCTCACGGCCGCCGCAGCCCAGATCGCCGGCGGGGCAGTCGATGTCCTGGCCGATGTGGCGGTACAGCTCGTTGATGAAGGCCTGGCAGAAGCGCATGACCTCCATCTCGCTCTTGCCCCGGGGGTCAAAGTCGGAGCCGCCCTTGGCGCCGCCAATGGGCAGGCCGGTCATAGCGTCTTTAAAGGTCTGCTCGAAGCCCAGGAACTTGATGATGGACAGGTTGACGGAGGGGTCGAAGCGGATGCCGCCCTTGTAGGGGCCGAGGGCTCCGTTGTACTGCACGCGATAGCCGCGGTTGACCTGCCAGTTGTGGTTGTCGTCCTCCCAGACAACCCGGAACTCGATGGTGCGCTCAGGCTCTACCATCCGCTCCAGCAGGGAGACCTGCTCATACTCGGGGTGGGCATCGATCACCGGCTCCAGAGAGGAGAGAACTTCCTCCACGGTCTGCAGGAACTCGGGCTCGTTGGCGTTCTTGGCGCGGGTCTCGTTCAGGACTTTCTCAATGTACTTGTTCATAGCGGCATTCCTCCTATAAAATAAATCGTTGGGGTTTGTTTTGACGGAAAGCCTTCATTTTTTGGGGCAGTGGGGGGAATTCCCCATCAGAAGGCCCCCTGTTTTGCTCTGATATGTATATCATACCATAAAACGGTCAGGTGTAAAGAACTTATTTTGTGGAGGTTACCACAACGAAACGGCTGTGGCAAAAGAAAAAAGGCACCCAAAAACGGCCGTTTCCACAAAAAGGGACGGCCGTTTTTGGGCAGTTTGCAAGGAAACTTTCATGAATTAGCTCAATAGCCGGGGTAGATGTCGCTCTTCTTGGGCATGATGAGAGCGCAGATCAGATAGGCCCAAAAACCCACGCTGGCGCAGAAAAAGGCGATTACCCAGCCCACCCGCACTAAAGTGGGGTCGATGTCGAAGTACTCCGCGATGCCGCCGCACACGCCGCACAGCATCTTGTAGGGCCCTTCGGTCCGATATAATTTTTTGCTTCCCATAGCACAACACTCCTTTTCATATAAGCCTGGGTCAGTTTCTATTCTATATCATACGCCCCGGGGATTGAAAATGCCATAGGAAAAAGATAAAGAATAGATTAAAATTCCGTTGCCAGCAGCCAGTTCTTCCGGGCCAGCAGGGCGGCGGAGATGGTGAAAAAGACCTCCAGGGCGGTGGACACCATCTCAGGGATAAGAAAGAGGACGGCGCAGCCCCCCACTATGAACCAGCAAAACCGCATTACGCCGGCCCAGCGGGCCGGGTCCCGGCGGCGGTGGACCAGAATGATAAACTGGAGGTTTACCATTAGCAGCACGCAGGCCCCGGCGGCCAGCAGCACATGGAGGGCGGCGTATTTGGGGAAGAAGACGGGCAGATAAGGGATGGCCAGGGCGTAGGCCAGGGACAGCACGGCCAGTGCCGCCAGCAGCCGCGCCAGCGTCCGCTCCCAGCGCAGGGGGAGGGTGAAGGCCAGCTTGCTGAGCATAACAAAAAAGTATCCCCCGGCCAAAATACCCCAGTAGATAAACCCCCTGTAGTGGTCCGGGCCGGTGACGGCGATGACGGAGAAGTTGGTGCCGAACCACTGCATGCTTCCGGCGAAAAGAAGGGTATAGGCGGGGATCAGGAAGCAGGCAAAGAAGTCCAGCCAGAAGTGTCTGGATTTTTTGAACATCATTTCTCCACGGCGGCCACCAGGTCGCCCTTTTCGTTGAAGTGGACCGTCCGGATCTGACTGCCGGTGGATTTTATAATGTCGTCCAGCCGCAGGCCCTCGGTGATGTTAGCCACCAGGGAGAAGGCCACCCCGTGGCGCTTGGCCCGGCCCGTGCGGCCGATGCGGTGGATGTAGTACTCGTTTTCGTCGGGCACGTCGTAGTTAAATACCGCGTCCACGTCGTCGATGTCCAGCCCCCGGGCGGCCACGTCGGTGGCGGCCAGCACCCGGAGTTTGCCCGCCCGGAATTTTTGCAGGGTTTTCTCCCGGAGGGACTGGGCGATGTCCCCGTGGATGGCCTCGCAGGAAATCCCCCGCATCTCTAACAGTCCGGCCAGACGGTCGGTCATGTTTTTGGTGTTGCAGAAGGCGATCACCCGCTCGTAGTCCCCCATCTCCAGCAGCCGTGCCATGGTATCCGCCTTTTCACTGCGGTCCACGTCCAGGCGGTACTGGGCGATGTCGGGCCGGTTCTCCTGGTCGGCCTGGACGGTGATCTCTACCGGCTCCCGCTGGTAGACCCAGGAGATGTCCAGCACCTCCCGGGAGATGGTGGCGGAGAACATGCCCAGGTTTTTCCGATGGGGCATGGTGTCCAGAATGTGGGTTACGTCCCGGACAAAGCCCATGTCCAGCATCCGGTCGGCCTCGTCCAGCACCACCGTGGCCACCTTGTCCAGGCGGACGGTGCGCCGCTTCATGTGGTCCATCAGCCGGCCGGGCGTGGCCACCACAATCTGAGGTTTCTTTTTCAGCTGGTTGATCTGGGGATTGATGGGCTGGCCGCCGTAGAGGCACACTACCCGCACCCCCTCTTTAAAGGCGCACAGGTCCCGCAGCTCGTCTTGAATCTGGATGGCCAGCTCCCGGGTGGGAGCCAACACCAGGCCGGTAACGTCGGTGGAGGCCGGGTCGGTGTGCTCCACCATAGGGATGCCGAAAGCGAAGGTTTTGCCCGTCCCGGTGGGGGCCTTGGCAATGACATCCTTCCAGTCCATAAACCAGGGGATGGCCCCGGTCTGGATTGGGGTGGCCTCCACATAGCCCTTTTTCTCAATGGCCCGCATCAGCTCCGGCGACAGGCCCATCTGGTCATAGCGGCCGGTCTCGCTGACAGTTTGTCCGTTTATCTCCATAGCTGTATCCCTCTTCTGTATAATCTATCATTTTATATTATACCTATTTTTTTGGAATTGTCTATGGTTTTATCAAAAGAACCCCCGCAGTCCGGAATGGACCGCGGGGGAGAAAAAAACGGGTGATTACCAAGGGAACATGTTTCCGAAGGGCCACTGGTAGCCGCCGTAGTACCCGCCATTGTTCTGGCTGTCCTGGGAGGACTGCTGCTGGTTATTCTGCTGCTGGTTGTTGGCCTCGGTCTCGGCGTTCTTTTCATCAAAGGTGATATTCAGCTTGACCTCCTGTTGATTGCGGATCACCGTGAGGACGGCCTTGTCACCGGCCTTGTAGTTGGTGGACAGGGCGGCGGTAAGGGCGGAGGAGGAGTCGATGGCGGTGTCATCAATGGCGGTGATGATATCGTTGACCTGGAGCCCCGCCTTCTGGGCACAGGACCCCTCGGCTACATAGCTGACCGCAGCGCCGGCGGTGATGCCGTAGCGCTGGGCCTCCTCCGAGACGTTCATCACCTGGACGCCCATGTAGGGCTTGCCGGTGACATAGCCGTGCTCAATGAGGTCGGCCAGAATCTCCTTCACATCGTTGATGGGCAGGGCGAAGCCCAGGCCTTCGGCGGTGACGCCGGAGGAGGACTGGGTATACTTGGCGGTGGTAATGCCAATGACATTGCCGTAGCTGTCAAAGAGGGGACCGCCAGAGTTGCCCGGGTTGATGGCGCAGTTGGTCTGGAGCACGTTAAGGGTGGTGCTGGTCTGGCGGCCGTTCTCGTCGGTACCTGTGGTGGTAATCAGCCGGTCCAGGGCGGACACCAGCCCGTCGGTGAGGGAGTAGGTCAGCTCCCCCAGGGGGTTGCCGATGGCGTAGACGCTCTCGCCCACCACCAGCTTGGAGGAGTCGCCCAGGGTGACCCGGGTCAGGCCGGTGGCCTCAATTTTCAAAACGGCCACGTCGTTGTCCTTCTCGCCCCCCACCAGCTTGGCGTCGTACTTGTCGCCGTTGGCGAAGGATACCTGGATGGTGACATCGGAGTTGTTCACCGCGCCCTCGATGACATGGTAGTTGGTGGCGATGTAGCCATCCTGGCTGAGGACAAAGCCAGACCCGGAGGCGGCGGAGGTGGTGATCTGGCCCCAGATGTTCTGGGTGGTGTTCACCGTAATGCCCACGCAGGAGGCCAGGTTGGCGGCGTAGAGCTGCTCCGGGGTCATGGGCTGGCCGTTGTTGGTGTTGACCACCGTCCGGACCTGGGGGCGGTCCTCCTCATAGATGGTGGTGGTGTTCTGCGGGCCGGTCACGCGGTTGTATAGATATGCCCCGCCCACGCCGGCAGAGCCTCCCACCAGAGTGCAGGCCAGCACCAGCGCAATCACCTTGGCCGCGCCGCCCTTCTTCTTTTTCGGAGGCTGCATACCGGGCTGGAAGGATGTGGTGGGGATAGGGTCTACATAGTCGCCAAAGCCGCCCCGATAGCCGTCGTTTTCGCTGTTATAGAAGTTGAATTCGTCCATACTAAAACGCTCCTTTTGAAACGGGGTAAATTAGGTTTTCCCTGAAACTGTGGTTATCATAACTCGGAAATATGAAAAAAACATGAAGAAAAACAGATATCTTTTTGAATTTTTTTCAAGGTAATTTATGAACAGGCGGCCAGAGGGCCGCCCGTTTTGCCGCTATTCCTTGGTCATGTAGGCGGCCGCCGCTTTGAGCATCAGCCGCTTGGTGCCCACGTTGTCAAAGGCGATCTCCACCAGGGCGTCTCCCCCCATGGCTTGGACGGAGAGCACCATCCCCCGGCCAAAGGCCTTGTGGCTGACCATGTCCCCTTTAGAGAGAAGCAGGGTGGCGGCCGGCGCGCCGGCTCCCCCCCTGTGGGGGAGCTCCCGGCGCAGCCGGTTGAGGGGGGCTTGCCGGACATCGCCCCCATCCGTCCCCCGCGGGGACGCCTCCCCCCCAGAGGACGCACGATAGCCCTGCCGGCCAGCGCCATAGGCGGGGCGCTGGCCGTAGCCCCCATAGCCCGAGGCGCGGCTGGGCATTCCGCTCCAGCCCTCCCCGTCGGGATCGGACAGGAAGGTCCTTCCCGACCTGTCGATGTGTTCCGGGGGAATCTCCCCCACGAACCGGGAGGGGCGGTTGGCGCTGGTGCGGCCGAAAAGCATCCGCTGGTTGGCGCAGGTGAGGTAGAGCTGCTCCTTTGCCCTCGTCATGGCCACGTAACACAGCCGGCGCTCCTCCTCCATCTCCTCCGCCTCGCCGATGGCCCGGCTGCCAGGGAAAATGCCCTCCTCCGCCCCCACCACAAAGACCACCGGGAACTCCAATCCCTTGGCGGCGTGCATTGTCATCATCACCACGCAGTCCTGGTTGGGGTCGTGGCTGTCGATGTCGGTGTACAGGGCGATTTCGTCCAGAAAGCCGTGGAGGGCGTCCAGCAGACACTCCTCTGGATTGGCCCGGTTTTCCAGGTAGCTGTTGATGGAGGTGAGCAGTTCCCGCACGTTCTCCAGCCGGGTGCGGTCCTCCACGGTGTTCTTGCTCTCCAGCATCACGGCGTAGCCGGTGCGGGAGAGCAGCTCCTCGTAAAATTCAGGCAGGGTGATCTGGTTGTCAGCCAGCAGCTGGTAGAGCCCCTGGATCAGCTTGGTAAACTCCCCCAGCTTTTTAGCGGCCTTCTGCAGCTCCGGGTACATGGCGGCGTTGTCAACGACGGCGTAGAAGGAGGACTCGTCTCGGCGGGCCAGCTCTTGGGCAATCTCCACCGTCCGGGCTCCGATGCCCCGGGGCGGGTTGTTGATGATACGGGTGAGGCGCAGGTCGTCCTCCGGGTTGTCCAGCACGGCCAGATAGGCCAGCACGTCTTTCACCTCCGCCCGGTCGAAGAACCGGGTTCCCCCGATGATCCGGTAGGGAACACCGTTTCGTTTAAAGGCCTGCTCCATCTGGTTGGACTGGGCGTTCATCCGGTAGAGGACGGCGTGGTCCTTCCACCGCCTGCCCTGACCGAAGTTCTCCAGAATTTTGTTGGCCACATACTGGGCCTCGTCGTTCTCGTTCATGGCGGTGTACAGGTGGAGGGTGTCCCCCGCCCCGGCCTTGGTCCACAGCTCCTTGCCCTTGCGGCCCCGGTTGTTACGGATGACGGCGTTGGCCGCGTCCAGGATGTGGCCGGTAGAGCGGTAGTTTTCCTCCAGGCGGATGACCCGGGCCCCCTTGTACTGCTTCTCAAAGGACAGGATATTTTTAATGGTGGCCCCCCGGAAGCGGTAGATGGACTGGTCGTCGTCGCCCACCACGCAGAAGTTTTCATATCCCCCCGCCAGGGTGGAGGCCAGCAGGTACTGCAAATTGTTGGTGTCCTGATACTCGTCGATAAGAACATAGCGGAACTTCCGCTGATAGTAGGCCCTTACGTCCTCAAAGCCCTGGAGCAGCCGGACGGTGTGCAGGATGATGTCGTCAAAGTCCAGGGCGTTGGCCTCCCATAGCCGGCGCTGGTACTCCAGGTAGACGCCGGCAATTTTGGTCAGCCGGAAATCCCCCGACGCCTTGCACTCGGCCAGATAGTCCTGAGCCAGCTTCATGGCGTCCTTGGCCCGGGAGATGTAGCCCAGGATGGAGCGGGGCGGAAGCTGCTTGTCGTCGATGCTCTGGGCCTTGAGAATCTCTTTGATTACCCGCAGGGAGTCGTCGGTGTCGTAGATGGTAAAGGAGGAGGCAAAGCCCAGCTTGTCGATGTCCCGGCGGAGAATGCGCACACAGGCGGAGTGGAAGGTGGAGGCCCAGATATCGTTGGCGGAGGGGCCAAGCATAGCGGCCAGACGGTCCTTCAGCTCTCCGGCGGCCTTGTTGGTAAAGGTGATGGCCAGGATCGTCCAGGGGGCGGCGCTTTCCAGGCGGCACAGCCGCTCCTGACGGGCTTTGTCCCCCTCCCCGGTCTTGGCGTAGCGCTCCAGAAATTCCAGGTCGTCCTCGGTGACAAACTCCGGCACCTCCTGGCTGTCGGAGCCCCGGCCGTACTTGATCAGGTTGGCAATCCGGTGGATCAGGACGGTGGTTTTTCCGCTCCCCGCCCCGGCCAGAAGGAGAAGGGGCCCCTCGGTGGCCAGGGCGGCCTTGCGCTGCTCCGGGTTCAGCCGGGCGAAGTCCCGGGCAATGGCCTCCCGGCGGGCCTTGCAGAAATTCAGTTCCTGTTGGTGATTCAGCATATGTCACCTATCCTTTTAAATATATCGCTCCAGCACCAGCATGGTGCGGCCCTTTTTGGACTGACCGGGGACCTCCTTCACCACGCACTTGCCCAGTCCACGGCAGGTGAGCACGTCCCCCTCGGCCACCTGGCGGTCGGCCTTGAGGCACTCCCGGTGGTTCAGAGACACCCTTCCTGCGGAGATCAGCCCGGCGGCCTTGCTCCGGGACAGGGAAAAGCCCGCCGCAATAACCGCGTCCAGCCGGGGGGTGGCCACCGTGTCTCGGATGGTCTTTACCTGAGGCGGCTTGGGGGTAAGCTGGCCCGGGGAAATCTCCGACAGGCTTATCTTCCACCGTCCAGCCCCCTCCCACTGGGACAGGAGGATGGGAGCGGCCTCCCTCAGGGCGACCACCTGGCACAGCCCCGGCTGGGGCAGAAGGATGTCGCCCAGCAGCTCCCGGGTAACGCCCAAGCCCATCAGCGAGCCCAAAATGTCCCGGTGGGTGAGGGCGGCGTCGGCGGGAAATTTGGCCTGAATGGCGGTGAGGGGGCCCTCCGGGTCGGAAAGAAAGTCCTC
Organism: Lawsonibacter sp.; assembly: GCA_022798155.1. Classification (GTDB taxonomy): domain Bacteria; phylum Bacillota; class Clostridia; order Oscillospirales; family Oscillospiraceae; genus Lawsonibacter. The sequence goes on from JAAWLY010000051.1 coordinate 8,627, forward strand.
CTCCCCCTGCCAGTCGGGCAAAAAGGCACAGATATTGCGCTCGCTGTCTGGATAGCCGCCCCAGAACAGACAACGGGGACGGCCCCAGGCGCTGAGCAGGTCGCTTACCGACGCCTGCTCCCCTGGGGAAAGAAAGCCGGTGTGGGCGGGGACGCCCCGGCTCTGCGCCAGCTCCAGCTTGTCCAGCACCCGGGCCAGCAGGACGCGCTCGTCCCCGCTTTGGGCGCAACGGTCCAGCAGCTCTTTTTTGGTCATAGACGTACCCTCCCTGCAGAGGAAAGATAGGGCAAGGGCGATGCCCTTGCCTCCTGGTTTTAGTATACCGGCGGACGGGGGGATTGTCAAGGAAATGCGGCCCCTCATTTCTTCGCCGGCAGGTTGAGCAGGAGTACCGCGCCCAGGATGGCGGCCATACCCAGCAGCTTGTATGGGGTAACCGCCTCGTGGAGAACCAGAATACCCAGCCCGGCAGCGGCGAAGGGCTCAATGGTGGACAAAATTGCCGCCTTGCCCGGCTCGGCCTCCCGCAGACCGGCGGTATACAGGTGGTAGGGGAGGGCGCAGCACAGCACCCCCATCCCCAATGCCCCGGCCCAGGCGCGCCAGTCTGTCAGGGCGGTCAGACTGTTTTGGATGCCGGACAGCGGGACGGAGAAGAGGGCGCAGAACACAATGGTGTAAAAGGTAATGGTGGAGGAGGAGTACTTTTTCAGAATGAACTTGCTGAAGATGGAGTACAGGGCGTAGCCAAACCCGGAGCCCAGACCCAGCAGGATGACCCGGAGGGAGATGGACTCCTGCCCCAGGGGAAACAGCCCGGTGACCAGCGTACAGCCAGCAAAGGTGATGGCCAGAGCGGCGATTTTAACAGGCGTGATGGCCTCTTGGAAAAGCAGGGCGGACATCAGGGTGACAAAGACGGGGGAGGTGTACAGCAGCACCGCCGCCACCGACATGGAGCTGAGGGTGATGGCGTTGAAGTAGCACCAGTTGAAGAAGAGCAGGGAACACACCCCGGTGCCGAAAAAACAGTACCAGTCCCGGGGGCTGATGCGCAGAGCCTGGCGATCGGTGAAGAGCAGGAAGAGCCCGTAAAACAGGCCGCCCAGCAGAGAGCGCAGAGCCACCCCCTGCATGGAGGTGAGGCCGGCGGCGGTGAGCAGCTTTAAAAACAGGCCGATACATCCCCAGAGGCAGGCGGCGAGGATGATGTTGAGATAGGCTTTTTTCATAGGGCTTGCCTCGCTTTCCGGAATAGGTTATACTGAAAGACCGGCGGGCGGCTAAGGGCCGCCCCTCCATGATACAGAGAAAACGAGGAAATAGCAAGATGGTCTATGGGAAAATTTTGCCGGGGACATTTTTGTCCCGGCCCAACCGATTCATCGCCCATGTGGAGATGGAGGGACGGATGGAGATCTGCCACGTGAAGAACACCGGCCGGTGCCGGGAGCTGCTGGTTCCCGGCGCGGCGGTCTGGCTGGAGGAAAGTCCCAACCCCGCCCGAAAGATAAAATTCGACCTGATCGCCGTGGAGAAGGTCCGGCCGGAGGGCCCTCTGCTCATCAACATGGACTCCCAAGCCCCCAACAGGGTGTTCGGCGAGTGGGCGGCGGCGGGCGGCCTGGGGTTTGTCCCCACCCTCCTGCGACCGGAGACAACATACGGAAATTCCCGATTTGATTACTACTGGGAGCTGGCGGAACCGGGAGGGCCCCGCCGGGGCTTCTGGGAGGTGAAGGGGGTCACTCTGGAGCAAAGCGGTACGGCCCGTTTCCCTGACGCCCCCACCCTCCGGGGGGTGAAGCACCTGGAGGAGCTCATTGCAGCCCGCCGGACGGGATATGAGGCCGGGGTGTGCTTCATCGTCCAGATGGGGGGTATAGACCATGTGGAGCCCAACGATGCCACCCACCCGGAGTTCGGCGCGGCCCTGCGCCGGGCCGCTCAGGCCGGAGTGGAGGTGCTGGCGGTGGAATGCGGGGTGGAGCCGGGGCGGCTGACGGCCGGACGGAAAATTCCTGTCAAGCTGTGAGGGGGTAAAGTTTTTCTCCCTTTTGGCCGATAGTACATATGTAACGATATTCCAAAGGAGGAATACCAAAATATGGAGACGCGGGACACGCTGAGCAGAGAGACCGCCGGCCCCGCCCCGGAGCAGAGCGCCGGGACCCCCGGACGGGTCTCCATTGACCGGTTTGAGATGAAGCAGCAGTTTTCGGAGCGGACCGAGGAGGAAAAGGTAGAGGCGGCGGCGGTGCTGTATGAAAAGGCAGTGCGCCAGTGGCTGCCGGCGGCAGACCCTGAACAGCCGGAGCAGATGGACAGCGAGGAGCTGGAGGCCATATCCCAACGGCTGAAGCTCCAGCAAAAGTGCCAGGATATTGCCGCGCTGATGATGGTGGAGGAGCTGGAGGACGAGCTGGACGAGGAGGAACCCAGACCGAAGAGAAAACAGAGGGAGGAGTAAACCGTGGAGATACGTAGCGTATTGAGAGGGCAGGCTGCCAGCTTTGCCTCCTCCGTCCGTCCTGCCCAAAACAAGGGAGACAGGACTTCCGGCCGCGCTGCGGCGGACCGGCTGGAGCTGTCCCGGGAGTGGGTGCAGAGCATGGAGGAGCAGCGGGCCCGGTCGGAGGCCGCCCTGCTGGCCGGCAGGAAAGAGAAGAGGTCCAACGGCATACTGGACATGCTGGACCAGCCCAGCGCCGAGGAGCAGGAGCTGGACGCCCTGTCCCAGCAGCTGAAGGTCCAGCGGAGGTGCGCGGAGATCGCTGCCCGGATCATGTCAGGGAAGCGGGTCCCGCCCCAGGACGAGCGGTATCTGATGGAGAACGACCCGGAGGGCTATAAGCTGGCCATGGCCCTGCGCAAGCCCCCGAAAAAGGACGAGAAAGAGTGCGAGAGCGTCCTGAAGGACGAGGACGAGAACGGGGAAGACACCTCCGATTCCGGGCAGTCCGCCCCCGTGGAGTCCGTCTCCGGCGGAGAAGCGGTTTCTTCCGGCGGCGGAGAGGCAGAATAGACGAACACCCGGCGGAGTGCTCCGCCGGGTGTTTCTTTATATTTCTCTCCGGCCCTCCAGAGCCCGGACCAGGGTAGCGTCGTCGGCGTACTCCAGGTGGCTGCCCACGGGGATGCCGTAGGCCAGGCGGGTCACCTTCACCTGGAAGGGCCTGAGCAGCCGGGACAGGTACATGGCGGTGGCCTCTCCCTCGGTATCCGGGTTGGTGGCCATAATCACTTCCTCGATTCCGCCCGCGGCCACCCGCTCCACCAGTGAGCGGATGTACAGGTCGTCCGGCCCCACATGGTTCATGGGGGAAAGCACCCCGTGAAGGACATGGTATCGCCCGTTGTACTCCCGGCTGCGCTCCATGGCCACCACGTCCTTGGGGTCGGCCACCACGCAGACGGTGGTTTCATCCCGCTTGGCGCTGGCGCAGATGGGGCAGGGGCCGTCCCCCTCGGTCAGGTTCTGGCAGACGGGGCAACAGTGGATGTGGGCCTTGGCGTCGGTGATAGCCTGGGCAAAGGCGGCGGTCTCCTCTTCGGGCAGGGAGAGCACATGGAAGGCCAGCCGCTGGGCGGATTTTACGCCTACCCCGGGCAGCTTGGCGAAGTGCTCCACCAGATTTTCAAGGGCAGGGGGAAAGTATTGCATGGGAAAGACCTCCGTGGGATGTAATCGTCGTAGGGCGGGACCTCTGGGATTAAATGTAGGGGCGGATATTATCCGCCCGTGGGACAGGCTGCTATCAGGTGCAGATGATATTCGCCCCTACACAATGCCTCGCAGCGCCTGAATGGCGCCGGGGATATCGACCGCGCCGTAAACAGCGGAGCCGGCCACCAGGACGTTGGCCCCGGCCTCTTTCACCAGGGGGGCGGTCTTGGGGGAGATTCCCCCGTCCACTTCCAGCTCGCAGGCGGGGTTATACTGGTCAATGATAGCCCGCACCTGGCGGATGGTCTCCAGCTGCCCCTCCATGAACGCCTGGCCGCCGAAACCGGGCTCCACCGTCATCACCAGCACCAGGTCCAGCTGCTCAATATAGGGCAGGACAGCCTCCGCCTTGGTAATGGGCCGGAGGGCGACGGCCCGTTTTACGCCGCAGTCCCCCATGATCTTCAGGGCCTCGGCGATACGGGTGGGGTGGTCGGCCTCCAGGTGAACCGACAGCAGATCAGCCCCCGCCTTGGCGAAGGCCTCCACATACCGCACCGGCTTGTCCACCATAAGGTGGACATCCAGGAACATGTCGGTGCACTTCCGGATGGACTTAACCACCGGCGCGCCGATGGTGAGGTTGGGCACAAAGGCGCCGTCCATCACATCCACATGGAGGTAGTCGGCGGAGGACACTTTCTTAATGTCCCGCTCCAGGTTGACGAAGTCGGCGGACAGAATCGAGGGCGCAATTTTTATCATGACAAGCTCCTCCTTCATTTGGACAGGCGCTGGGGACAGCCCCGGCGCATAGGATAATGCAGCGGAGATGAGGCCCCGGGCGCAAATGGGCTGCTCCAGGCCGGACCCACGGCCCAAACCCGTCCTCCTGCGCCCGGCCGGTCCGCCGCTTTCAGATAGCCGTCCGTCGGGAGGCCCGTGAGGCCCCCGGCGGGCGGCACAGGACAAATCAGGTGTAGAAGTCGGCGGTGTCGGTTTCTACAGCGTGGAAGCCCTGGGCCCGGAGGGCGGAGAGGATCTGCTCCTTGTGGTCGTGGCCGAAAGCCTCCAGGGTGACCCGCAGCTCCACCCCGGACTGGCGGTTTATGTTGACAAACTGGTTGTGCTCCAGCTTGATGACATTGCCGTTGTTGTCGGCCAGAATCTGGGCCACCGCCAGCAGGGAGCCGGGCCGGTCGGGGAGC